>CAMJVA010000119.1 GCA_946409145.1 uncultured Enterococcus sp.
TAATTTGTAAAATACTCTCCCAAGTTAAATCTGTTTTTGTATTTTCTTTTACTGCTTTTAAAATATTTTTATAAGAGCTTAAAGAATTAAAAGAAAGAATTTTTTTTGCCATTAAAGACACTACTTCTCGTTGACGATTTTGCCGACCCATATCTCCATTAGGATCTCCCATTTGGGTTTTACTATCGTATTTTCGATATCTAGCATAAGATAAAGCTTCCCGCCCTGTTAAAGTATATTCTCCAGGAAGAAGTTCTACTCCATCTAATTCAAAATGATACTGATTAGACACTTTAATTCCCCCAATGGCATCTACTAAATCAGAAAATCCTTCCATGTTAATGGTTAAATAATGATGAAGTGGAATATCTAATAAAGCTTCCACTGAATCCATAGCCATAGCCACATCCCCAAAAGCATAGGCATGATTTAATTTGTCATAGGTCCCATGACCGACTATTTTTGTATAAATATCTCGATCTAAACTTAAAAGAGTCGTTTGTTTAGTGACTGGATTGACCGTCACCACCATCATTGTGTCTGAACGACCTTGCTCGGTTCTACCTAAATCTCCTGTATCCACTCCTAAAAGCAACATTGAAAAAGGTTCAGTCGCCGAAAAATTTACTGGAATGTCAGCATTCACCATTGGATTTTTTCGAGGAACTTTTTCATAAATTGTATCAGCAGTGGCATTAGCGAGTTTGGCAGATTTTAAAGCAAATAAACAAACGCCTCCTACAAAAATAACAAATAAAGTAGTTAAAAATAAAATAATTTTTTGGGTTTTAGAAAAGTTTTTCATATTTTCTCCTTTGTTTTCACTTCTTCAACAGAGTAAAGGAAAAATATTTAATAACCCAGTTTATTATTTAATTATGACAAAGTATTTATTGTTTTCTAAAGTTTTCTTAAATTTTTTGTCAAAAACCTTTTTATTTTCACGTGTATGTTAGATAACCTAACATGAGAAATTGACGAGAAATTTCCCTTCTGTTATAATTTTTCTTAAAGTGTAACTATTATTCCCTTGAAATAGTCAATTTTTTCAAAATAATTTTTTAATTTTTGAAAAATTGGTATAATAATTTTATGCTACATTTTCAGAAAGGATGATTTTATGATTAATATTTCTAACATCAATAAATATTATGGAGACCATCACGTACTAAAAAACATCAATTTAACGATTGAAGACGGGGAAAAAGTAGTCATTATTGGACCATCTGGCTCAGGAAAATCAACTTTAATTCGTTGTATTAACCGTTTAGAAACTGTGTCTGATGGAAAAATTGAAATTAACGGCATTGATATTACAGATAAAAAAGCGCCGATTAATAAAATTAGAACCGGGGTTCAAATGGTGTTTCAAGGATTTAATTTATACGCCCATAAAACAGTGCTAGAAAATCTCACATTAGCACCTATTAAAGTAAAAGGTGTCAAAAAATCCGAAGCCGAAAAAACCGGAATGGAATATTTAGAACGCATTGGTTTAGGAGATAAAGCCAACAGCTACCCTAGCCAACTTTCTGGAGGTCAACAACAACGAGTGGCCATTGCCCGGGCTTTAAATATGCATCCTGAAGTCATTTTATTTGACGAACCTACTTCTGCTTTAGATCCAGAAATGATTCAAGAAGTTTTAGATGTTATGGTGGATCTTTCAGAGATGAATATTACTATGGTTGTAGTAACTCATGAAATGGGCTTTGCTAGAGAAGTAGCGGACAAAGTTGTCTTTATGGCAGATGGAGAAATTGTTTCTCAAGCTCCTCCAGAAGAATTTTTCCAAGAAGATCAAGGAAGTCGGGTCACAAGTTTCCTTTCTAAGATCCTACACAAGTAAGGAGGCTAACCTATGAAGAAAAAAATATTATTTTTGAGTTTATTCATGACCACTATTTTTTTAGTTGCTTGCAGTACTTCTAAAGATGCCACAGAAAAAACTTCCACTGAAATCACTCCAGAAACCATTGCTCAAAGAGGCAAATTAAAAGTGGGCGTTAAACTAGATGTTCCGGGTTTTGGTTATGAAGATCCAGATACGGGAAAAATGGAAGGAATGGAAGTAGATTTAGCTAAAAAACTAGCAGAAAAAATAACTGGCAGTGAAGATAACGTGGAATTTGTAGGGGTTTCAGCTAAAACTCGCGGTCCTCTTTTAGACAATGGAGAAATTGATATGGTTATTGCCACTTTCACTATTACAGAAGACCGGAAAAAATCTTACAATTTTACAACGCCGTACTACACAGATGAAGTAGGCTTTTTAGTTCGAAAAGAAGATGGTTTCACGGATCTTGCTTCTTTAAATGAAAAAAGAATTGGCGTCTCTCAAGGGGCAACTACTAAACAGTCCATTGAAGAAGAAGGAGCTAAAGATGATTTAACTTTTAAATTTTTAGAGTTTGGGCCTTATCCCATGTTAAAACTGGCTTTAAGCGCCAAAAGAATTGATGCTTTTTCCGTGGACAAATCTATTTTATTAGGTTATGTGGACGATGAAACAGAAATTTTAGATATTGGTTTTTCTCCTCAAGAATATGGCATTGCCACAAAACTTTCCAATAAAGCTTTAGGAAGTTATTTAGATGAAAGTATTGTTCAATGGAAAAATGACGGTACCATGGATAAAATTTTAACAAAATGGAACATTGTGGACACCTCAAAAAGTACTGATTAAAAGAGAAAGGATGATTTTATGCACAATTTTTATTTAGGCTTCTCTTCTCCTTTTTCTGGAGACGGTCCTTTTGCCGGTTATAAATGGGAAGCTTTATTTCAAGATCAAGGAATTTTTTGGCAAGCTTTTTTCTATACTTTATTTTTAGCCATAGGGGCGCTCATTATTGCGGTCGTTTTAGGAATTGTTTTTGGCTTAATGTCTACTAGTGAAAACAAACATTTAAAACGCATTGCTGGAATTTATGTACAATTTTTTCAAAATACACCCTTATTAATTCAAATGTTTTTTGTTTATTTTGGTCTACCACTTTTTGGGATTGTTTTAAATGTGGGAACCATTGGTATTTTATGTACCGGGATTTATCACGGGGCTTATGTTTCTGAAGTCATTCGTTCCGGAATTGCTTCTGTTCCAAAAGGTCAATCAGAAGCTGCGATTTCTCAAGGATTAACTTATACTCAGCGAATGAAAGAAATTATTCTCCCTCAAGCTTGGCGAATTTTCTTACCACCTTTTACAAACCAAGTAGTTTCTTTGATTAAAAATACTTCTTTAGTGGCTTTAGTAGCTGGTCCTGACATTATGTTTGTGGCTAATTCTTGGTCAGGTTATAATTTATACTACGGTCCAGCTTTTGTTTTTGCTGGAGCACTGTATTTTATTTTATGTTTTCCCTTGGCTAAATTGGCCGCTTACTTTGAAAAGAAAAATAAAAATGCTTATTAAGGAGGAATTAGATGAGTTTTGCAGAAAGTATGTCCCAATTATTAACTGAAAATAATCTTCTATTCCTTCTTTCAGGTTTAAAAACAACGTTGATTATTTCAGTTTCCGCAATTTTATTAAGTATTGTTTTTGGTACAATTTTAGGTGTATTGCGAAATGATGGACCAAAAGTTTTAAAATTTCTAGCGACTACTTACATTGAAATTGTGAGAAATATTCCAAACTTACTTTGGATTTATGTTGTCTTTATTTTATTTAAATTAAATTCTTATCCAGCAGGAATTGTGAGTTTTACTATTTTCACCTCTGCAGCTATTGGAGAAATTCTTCGCGGCGGCTTAAATGCTGTTAAAGAAGGACAAAAAGAAGCCGCTGCTTCCCAAGGATTTAATAAATTTCAAGTTCTATTGTACATTACCTTGCCTCAAGCTTTTCGCTCTATGTTACCAGGAATTGTCTCTCAGTTTACAACGGTTATTAAAGATACCTCTTTACTGTACTCAGTTATTGCTATTCAAGACTTAACAGGAAAAGCGCAAATTTTAATGGGCAGATATTATGATTTAGGACAAGTCTTTGTTTTATATGGTTTATTAGCGCTTATTTATTTTTTAGTGAACTATCTTTTATCTTTATTTAGTAAATGGCTTTCTAGAAATTGGATTTACCAACGCTAAAATTCTTATAAAAGCTGTCAAAAAGACCAGGGAAAATTTTCCCTGGTCTTTTTTTTAATAAAAAATTCACCTTAAAATTTATCGGCAATTTGTAAAAATAATTGCATCCCACAATAAGTCAGGCCAGCTGCTATAACAGGACCGGCGGCAACACCCCGAAGGAAAACCACACCAATAATCGTTCCGACCACTAAAGCTACCGTCACTTCTGGGCTTTGAGAAATTAATCCTACCCCTTTAGCCGAAAGAAGAGCCACCGCAATCCCACAAAAAATCGCAAACCAACCTAAAGGTGAGCGAAAAGCATTAAGTAAATCTTTTAAACCAATATCTCCAGTTGCAATTGGAATTAAAATCGCCACTGAAATAATAGTCACTCCCCAATTAATACCTTTTGTATTAATTAAGGTCATAATTTTTTCATTTTGAGGAATTAATTTTAATAATAAAACCACTCCTGCGGCAATGAGTAAACTTTGATTTTTTCCAAAAAAAGCAACTAAGGCAATAATCCCTAAAAATAGCCAACTTTCCACTTTCTTACTTCCTCTCATAAAAAAATAGCCAGTTGATAATCATTCACGTATTGTTCATTAATAAAAAATTCTTTTACTAAACAACCTTCAACTTCAAAACCAACTTTTTTGTACATTTGTAGAGCTTTTTCGTTAGTAGCTAGTACTCGAATACTAATTTTTTTTAGGCCCATTTCTTTAGCTTGCACAAAAAACAAGCGTAACATTTTACTTCCAAAACCTTTTTGTCGCTGATTTTTTTTCACAGCAATATCCAACTCACACACATGACTTCCAGTTGGAAAAGGATATTTTTCTTCCCAACCTAATACACCTACTACTTCTCCATTCTCTTTTGCTAGAAGAGTATTTTTAGATAAACGTTTAAAAAAAACTTCTGGATCTGTAGTTTTAAAAGGAGAAGGAGTAGTTTGGAACGTCCAAGAATCTTGGGAAATTTCCATTACTTTTAATAAATCTTCTTCTACAAAGGGCACTAATTCCATTTATTCCCTCACTTTGCAAAATTATTATTTCACTCGTCTTTTAAGCTGAGACGATTTTTAATTCCGCTCATTTTACAATCCTACTCGATTAAAAATCTCATCCACTCGTTTTAAATGATAGCTTG
>CAMJVA010000120.1 GCA_946409145.1 uncultured Enterococcus sp.
TTATTTTTTTAAACGAATTATCAGAAAATTTAAATAAAAAGCTTGACAAAGAAATCCTCCCTTGATAAGATAATGACAACATTTATATGAAAATGCTTTGAAAAGAAGAGTAAGTTTTTACATTCTTTAAAGAGAGTCCCGTTAGCTGAGAAGGGATAAGAATTAGGAAAACTGAAGATGGTCTTTGAGCAAGAGTGGATAAGCAAGAGTTAGTCCACTACGGCAACGCCCGTTACAGCGTCACAGTATGCGGCAACAAGTACTGGTTAAGGCAGATTTTGTGAGAAATCTGTAAAAAAAGGTGGTAACACGAAATTATTCGTCCTTTCTTAGTCATAGACTGAGAAAGGGCGTTTTTTTATGCCACAAAAAGGAGAGAAGTATGGGAATTATTGAATTAAAAGGGGTTGAAAAAACCTTTCAAGACACAAAAAAAGTGTATGCAGTGAATCAAGTGGACTTAACCGTGGAAAAAGGTGATATTTACGGCATTGTGGGCTATTCTGGAGCGGGAAAATCAACCTTAGTTCGACTGCTTAACGGTTTAGAGCTTCCCACTAAAGGAAGCGTAGAAATTCATGGAGAAGATTTAACACAATTATCTCCCAAAGATTTACGGAAATTCCGGCAAAAAATTGGCATGATTTTTCAACATTTTAATTTATTATGGTCAAGAACTGTTTTGAAAAATATTGAATTGCCTTTAGAAATTAGTGGTGTTAGTAAAAACGAACGACAAAAAAGAGCTCAAGAGCTGGTGAAACTTGTTGGATTAGAAGGACGAGAAAATCATTATCCTGCTCAACTTTCCGGAGGACAAAAACAACGGGTCGGTATAGCTCGCGCTTTAGCCAATAATCCAGAAATTTTATTGTGCGATGAAGCCACTAGCGCCCTAGATCCTCAAACCACTGATGAAGTTTTAGACTTATTGTTAGATATTAATCAAAAATTAGGTTTAACCATTGTGCTCATCACCCATGAAATGCACGTGATTCGGAAAATTTGTAATAAAGTAGCCGTGATGGAAAAAGGAAAAATTGTCGAAAAAGGAGACACTTTAGCTATTTTCCGTCATCCTAAAGAAGCGGTCACTAAACGGTTTGTTAATAATGAAACCACTAAAAATGATACAAAAGAAATCTTACAAGCTTTTCAAGCAGAAAATCCTACAGGAAAAATTGTTAATCTTCATTTTACAGAGGATTCAGCTGATGAACCGTTGATTTCTCAAGCAATTCGGCAATTTAAAGTAGACATTTCCGTTATTCAAGGAGCGATTCAAAAAACAGCAAAAGGAAATTTCGGTAATTTAACAATTTTAATGACAGGAGAAGAAAAAGAAGCGGCCTTGAAATTTTTCCGTGATCAAGGAGTAGAAGTGGAGGTGTGGGTGAATGAATAAAAGTTTTATTGGAAAATATTTGGCCTTTTCTGAGGTGGACTGGACAAAAGTTTGGGAAGCTTTGGGAGATACTATCACATTAACCCTTCTATCCACAATAATTATTTTTATTTTAGGAATGCTTTTAGGCGTAGGATTATACGCTTTAAGTCGCGGTAAAAAAGTTTTTGGAAAAATCGGTTATGGGATTCTTTCTGTGATTACGAATGTTTTAAGAGCTGTTCCATTTATGATTTTGTTAATTATTTTAATGCCTTTTACGAAAGCGTTAATGGGATCAACTATTGGGGTGAAAGCAGCCTATCCTGCTTTAATTTTATCGGCGACACCATTTTTTGCTCGCATGGTAGAACTTTCTTTGCGGGAAGTAGACGGAGGTGTTTTAGAAGCAGCTGAAGCCATGGGTGCTTCTAAATCACAAATCTTTTTTAAAGTATTGTTAAAAGAAAGTTTGCCAGCTCTCATTTCAGGCCTTACTGTCACCACTGTTTCTATGATTGGTTTTACGGCTATGGCTGGTGTCATTGGAGCAGGAGGTCTTGGGCAACTGGCTTGGAACACTGGTTTTCAGCGGAATAATTTCACGGTAATTTTAGTAGCCACCGTCTTAATTACCTTGCTCGTTTTTCTAGTGCAAGGTCTGGGAGATTTTTGGATTAAAAAAGTGGATAAACGATAAGGGGGAAATAACATGAAAAAAGTTTTAGGAATTTTATCATTAGGCGTTTTAGCATTAACTTTAGCCGCTTGTGGAGGAAAAAAAGAGAGTGAATTAGAAGTTTTAAAAGTTGGCGCTTCTCCTACACCTCACGCTGAAATTTTAGAAAAAGTCAAACCTCTTTTAAAAGATGAAGGAATTGATTTACAAATTGAAGAATTTACTGATTATGTTTTACCTGATACGACTTTAGTTGATGGGGATATTGATGCTAACTTTTTTGCCCACATCCCTTTTATTAATACCTTTAATAAAGAAAACGGAGATCCTTTAGAAATTGTTGGGGGGGTTCATATTGAACCTATGGCAGGGTATTCTAAAAAGATTAAAGATATTAGTGAACTAAAAGACGGCGCAACTATTTTAGCTTCAACAAATACTCCTGATTACGGTCGTATTTTAACGATTTTAAAAGATGCCGGGGTCATTACTTTAAAAGATGGGGTCAATATTGAAGAGGCAACCTTTGATGATGTGGCCGAAAATCCGAAAAATTTGAAATTTAAATACGACGTCTCTCCAGAAATGCTCACTTCTGCTTATGAAAATAATGAAGCGGATTTAATTTTTATTAATGCTAATTACGCCTATCAAGGAGGACTTAATCCAGTCAAAGATTCTGTGGTCATTGAAGCAGATGGTTCTCCTTATGTGAATGTTTTAGTGACACGTAAAGGGGACAAAGATGAGGAAAAAATTCAAAAATTAATGAAAGCTTTACACAAAAAAGAAATTCAAGACTGGATTTTAGAAAAATGGGATGGATCAGTCAAACCAGTAAGTGAATAAACACAAAAAATAACTTTTCCAGAAAATGGAAAAGTTATTTTTTTCTCTTGAGACTTTTTTAAATTAACGTTAAACTGAGTGTATTGTAAATTCAAAGGAGTTTTGGTCATGGAAAATATTATTTTAACAGGAGATAGACCTACAGGAAAACTTCATGTAGGCCATTATGTGGGCTCTTTAAGAAAAAGAGTGGAAATGCAAAACGATACTAACAATAATATGTTTATTATGGCTGCAGATATGCAAGCCTTAACTGATAATGCTAAAAATCCGCAAAAAGTAGCGGATAATATTTTGCAAATTGCTCTAGACTGGTTAGCAGTGGGCTTGGACCCTAAAAAATCAACGTTATTCATTCAATCGCAAATTCCACAACTTGGGGAATTAACAATGTATTTCATGAATTTAGTGACTGTGTCTCGAGTAAAAAGAAATCCCACCGTTAAATCAGAAATTGAACAAAAACATTTTGGGGAAAGCGTTCCTACGGGCTTTTTTGTTTATCCTATTTCTCAAGCAGCAGATATTACTGCTTTTAAAGCAAATCTCGTGCCTGTTGGGGAAGATCAACAACCTATGCTAGAACAAACAAGAGAAATCGTTAGAGAGTTTAACAGTGTTTACGCTCCTGTTTTAGTGGAACCAAAAGCAGTTTTACCTGAAAAAGGGAGTGGTCGTTTGCCAGGAATTGATGGTAAAGGAAAAATGAGCAAATCTTTAGGTAACGGAATTTATTTAGCCGATAGTATGGATGTAGTAAAAGAAAAAGTAATGAAAATGTACACAGATCCTAATCACATTCACGTAGAAGATCCTGGGCAAATTGAAGGAAATATGGTCTTTACTTACTTAGATGTTTTTGGTAAAGATAAAGAAAAAATTTCCGAACTAAAAAGCCAATATCAAGCAGGGGGCTTAGGAGATGTGAAAATCAAACGGTATTTAATTGATGTACTCGATCAAGAATTAACGCCAATTCGTCTAAGACGGGAAAACTTTGCTAAAGATCCTGCAGAAGTGATGAATATTTTACGTCAAGGTTCTTTAGCCGCTGAAAAAATTGCCGCTAAAACCTTAGATGAAGTAAAAAGTGCTATGGGAATTAATTATTTTAAATAAAAGTAATCGGCTGAAAAAAAGCTAAAAAAATAAGCCATGGTAAAAATAGCAATTGGTATTTTTACTGTGGTTTTATTTAAAGTTAAAAAAATTATAAAATTTTAGGAGAGTAAAGTATTTCTTTATTTTAATGCAAAATTATTCAGCTGAAATGATGAATTTTTATAAAAGGGGAAACTATGAAAAACGTATTTTTTGACTTAGATGGGACATTAACTGATTCAGGGGAAGGGATTATTAATTCCATTAAATATGCTTTAAACAAGTTAGAACAACCAGAAGCTGATCTTGAAACTTTAAGAAAATTTATTGGACCACCATTAATGGACTCTTTTCAAGACTACACTGGTCTTTCTAAAGAAAATGCTAAATTAGGTATGATTTATTATCGAGAATACTATGAGGTTAAAGGCCTTTATGAAAATAAATTATATGATGATGTGAAACATTTACTAGAAAGTTTAAAAGAAAATAAACGCAATATTTACTTAACGACGTCAAAACCAGAACCTTATGCTAAGCAAATTTTAAAACATTTTGCCATTGATGAGTATTTTTCTGATGTTTATGGAGCAAGTATGGATGAAACCATGAGCGAAAAAACGTTTATTATTCAAAATGCTTTAGAAAACATTTCCCCTAAGGTTAATCCTAAAGAAACCTTAATGGTGGGAGATCGCTCTTATGATATGTCTGGAGGAAAAGACCACGGATTAACTACAGTGGGAGTTTTATATGGTTTTGGGAGTGAAGAAGAACTTAAAAATTCCGGAGCGGATTTTATTATTAATAAACCTTTGGACCTTTTAAATTATATTTAATGATTAAATTTTTAAAAAGGAGACAAGATGGATAAAAAAGATTTAAAAAATGCCTACAAAGAACGAGAAAAAATTGGTGGTATTTATCAAATTACCGATGAAATTTCTGGAAAATCTTGGCTAGATTTTGCTCAAGATGTAATGAAAGTAGAAAATCGTTTTTCATTTATGAAAAAAACGAACCAACCTTTCTCACTTCTAATGAGTGAAGACTGGAAAAAAGATGGAAAAGATGCTTTTTCTTTTAAAGTTATTGAAAAACTAATTAAAAAACCAGAACAAACAGATCAAGAATTTAAAGAAGAATTAATTACCTTGCTTGAAATGAAAAAAGAAGAACTTTAGTAAAACAAAGAAGAGAGAGTGT
>CAMJVA010000121.1 GCA_946409145.1 uncultured Enterococcus sp.
AACAATAAATATTCTCAATTTTTTCCTCCTTTAAAAATAAACCATTTGGAAAAAACATAATTTAAAACAATGACCAACACTTGAGTAATGGTTTTAGCCAAAAAATCATTTAAATGAAGACCGCTAATTAAAACAATCATCGCTCCCATATCAATGACTAAAGATAAAATACGGTAGAAATAAAATTTTCCCGCTTCTTTTAGTAAGTCAGTACCTTTTGATTCTGATAAAAAAACTAAATGTTTATTGGTAATAAAGGCGAAAAGAACGGAGAAAAACCAAGCAATAAAGTTACTTAGACGATAATCTAAGGAAAAAAAGTCTTTGGCTAAATAATAACAAAGATAATTCACTAGGGTTGTTAACACACCAAAAATTAAATAGCTAATAACTTCCCGATTTTTTTTAATAAGCTTCATAAAACCTCCAGAAAATAGTGGTGATATTTTTTTAAATCAATATTTTGGACTGATATTTCGTATTTCTTTTATTATAGCAAAAAAGCCGGCAAATAAATGCCGACTTTAGTCTTAATTTAAATTTCATAATCCGTATCGTTCATGGCTTCCACTTCCCCTAATAAATAACCATTTCCCACTTGAGAGAAAAAGTCATGATTTACAGTTCCTGTAGAAATACCGTTCATGACAATGGGATTCACATCTTCTTCTGTGTCAGGAAATAACGGTTCAAAGCCAAGATTCATTAAAGCTTTATTGGCGTTATAGCGTAAAAAAGTTTTTACTTGTTCACTCCAACCTACTGTATCGTATAAACTTTCCGTATAGGCTTCTTCATTTTCATAAAGTTGATACAATAAATCATAAATCCAATCTTTGAAATCTTCTTTTAAAGTGTCATCTAACTCATTAAATCCCAGTTGAAATTTGTAACCAATGTAGGTTCCATGAACTGATTCATCTCGGATAATTAGTTTAATAATTTCTCCTACATTGGCTAATTTATTATTTCCTAAATAATATAAAGGAGTAAAAAAACCAGAGTAAAATAAAAAAGTTTCAAGGAAAACAGAAGCGACTTTTTTTTCTAAAGGGGAGCCTGTTTGATAAATTTCATTAATCATTTTGGCTTTTTTTTGTAAAAATTGATCCTCGTGAACCCAGGAAAAAATAGCATCAATTTCTTTTGGGGTATTTAAAGTGGAAAAAATGGAAGAATAACTTTTCGCGTGAACACTTTCCATAAATTGAATATTATTAAACACGGCTTCTTCATGCATGGTGCGCACATCTTTTTTTAATTGATCCACACCATTTTCTGATTGTAAAGTATCGAGTAAAGTGAGTCCCCCAAATACTTTTCCCACTAAATCTTTTTCTTCTTTTGATAAATTTCGCCAATCAGAAAGGTCATTAGATAAAGGAATTCTTGTGTCTAACCAAAATTGTTCCGTTAATTTTTCCCAAGTAGCTTTATCAATGACATCTTCAATTTTATTCCAGTTAATCGCCTGATAATAGGTCATAATTTCCTCCTAAATGACGCAACTTTCACATTGACTGGTGCCAATTTCTTGGGCATTATCTGTAAAAGTTCGAACATAATAAATAGATTTAATTCCTTTTTTAAAAGCATAGTGCCGTAAAATACTAAGATCTCTAGTGGTTTGTTTTGTGGATTTCTTCCACTCATAAAGTCCTTGAGGAATTTCTGAACGTAAAAATAAAGTTAAACTCATTCCTTGGTCCACGTGTTTTTGAGCCGCTGCATAAGTATCAATGACTTTTCGCATATCTAAATCATAAGCACTAGTGTAAAAAGGAAGGGTGTCATTGTTTAAGTGGGGCGCTGGAAAATAAATTTTTCCAATTTTCTTTTCTTGTCGTTCTTCCACTAATTGGGTAATAGGTGTTAAAGAAGCAGAGGTATCATTAATGTAAGAAATAGAACCATTGGGGGCAACAGCTAGGCGGTTTTGGTGATATAAACCATAGCGTTTTACTTCTGCTTGTAAATTTTCCCAGTCTTTTTTACTTGGAAGAAAAATATCTTTAAATAAAGTTTTTACTTTCGGCGTTTTAGGAAAATGATCTTCTTTAATGTAGGGAGAAAAATATTCTCCAGTGGCGTAAGTAGACTTTTCAAAATTAAAAAAAGTTTCGTTTTTTTCTTGAGCAATTTTACAAGAGGCTTTTAAGGTCCAATAATTTAGTAAAGAAAAATAAAGATCTACAAAATCAAGGGCTTCTTCACTTCCATAATGCATT
Source organism: uncultured Enterococcus sp. (assembly GCA_946409145.1). Taxonomy (GTDB): domain Bacteria; phylum Bacillota; class Bacilli; order Lactobacillales; family Enterococcaceae; genus Enterococcus_J. Next base: position 2,229 of record CAMJVA010000121.1, read on the forward strand.
TGATTTTTTGCCAAATAAGTGTGTAATCCCATGGCCCCAAGTCCAATAGTGTGGGCTTTTTTATTGCCATTTTCAATAGAAGGAACGGTTTGAATGTTGGAAGTATCCGTAATAAAACTTAAGGCTCTTGTCATAGCCATAACAGATTTTCCAAAGTCGGGACTTTTCATTAAATTAGGAATATTAGTGGAACCTAAATTACAACTAATATCTGTTCCCAATTCTTCATAGCTTTGATCATCATTAAGTACACTAGGGTTTTGTACTTGTAAAATTTCTGAACAAAGATTACTCATAATAATTTTTCCGAAAATAGGATTGTTTTTATTGGCTGTATCAATATTAACGATATAAGGATAACCAGATTCTTGTTGAAGTTTGGAAATTTCTGTTTCTAAATCTCTCGCAGAAATTTTCTTTTTGGTAATGCGAGAGTCAGCCACTAATTGATCATAGTCTTTGGTAATATCCACATAAGAAAAGGGCACGCCGTAAATTTTTTCCACATCATAAGGAGAAAATAAATACATCTCTTGATTATTTTTGGCCAGTTCATAAAATTTATCGGGGACTATAAGACCTAAAGATAAGGTTTTGACCCGAACTTTTTCGTCGGCATTTTCTTTTTTCGTTGCTAAAAATGCTTCCACATCAGGATGAAAAACATTTAAGTAAACTACTCCAGCTCCTTGACGTTGACCTAATTGATTAGAATAAGAGAAACTATCTTCTAAAAGTTTCATGACAGGAACCACACCAGAGGCAGCGCCCTTATAGCCTTTTATGGGTGCTCCTGCTTCGCGTAAGTTGGATAAAGTAATCCCCACACCGCCGCCAATTCTAGAAAGTTGTAAGGCAGAATTAATACTGCGACCAATGCTGTTCATGTCGTCTGTAACTTGGAGTAAAAAACAAGAAACAAATTCTCCTCGACGTTTGCGACCAGCATTTAAAAAGCTGGGAGTGGCCGGTTGATAACGTTGGTGAATCATTTCTTCTCCTAGACTTTGAGCTAATTCTTCCTTTCCATTAGCGTAATATAAAGCATTGACGAATACGCGATCGGCATAATTTTCTAAATAAAATTGGCCATCATTGGTTTTTAAAGCGTACTGAGAATAAAACTTATAGGCCGCCATGAAGGATTTAAACGTAAAATTTTTATTTTGTAAGGTATCATAAAATGATTTTAAAAAAGAAAAGGAATATTTTTGTAAAAATTCCTTTTCTAAATAATCATTTTCCACTAGCCAAGTGAGGCGTTCTTTTAAGGAAGAAAATATTTTTGTATTGGGGATGACATTTTCTTTAAAAAAAGCTTCTAACGCTTCTTGATCATGATAAAGAGGAATTTGACCTTTTTCTGGTCGATTCACTTGATTGTTTAATTGAAAATAAGTAACCTTATCTAACTCCTTAAGACTCAATTTTTTTCACCGCTTCCATTAGTTTTTCTACATCTTTTTGTGTTCCAGAAAATTCAAAGGCTAAAAGTAAGGGCACCTGATATTTTTTGGCTAAATGTTTTCCGGAAAAAACAAAAAGCTCTGCAAAATTTCTGTTCCCTGAACAAATAATCCCTTTTAAAAATTCCTCGTTGTCCTCGTAGTCTAAAAAATCAAAAACAGGTTCTAACATGTCTTTTTCATAAGTAGGGACAGCTAAAATAAAAGGTTCAGTGACAGGAATAAGAGGATCTTCTGGAGTGATTTCTATGGCATTAAAAGGCGTTTTTTCTAAAAAGCGCCGGGTTTGTCCAGTTAAAGAAAAATAATAAATATCCATTAGCTAGCCAACTTTTTTAGTTTATCTAAGGCAAAACCTAAAATCATTTCGTCTTGGTGAATTAAAACAGGCACACTATTAATTCCTTGATCTTTTAAAAATTTTAAGGCAGTTTCATCTTTTGACACATTAATTTCCGCAAAATTTAATTGGTGCGCATCTAAATAACGTTTGACCATTTTACATTGCTGGCAGTTATCTTTAGTATATAAAGTTATCATGATTTTTCCTCCTTTAATTCCCTTTGTTACACTTTATTTAGTAGTTCTTCTGGAATATTAACACAAGATATTGTGTTTGGCTAGAAAGTGATTTTATTTTTTTTGTAAAATATTTTGCTTGTGAATGAATAAGAAAACCTTTTAACTTTGAAATATTATTGACTTTTCAGATAATTGAGGGTATCTTTTAAGTGCTAATGAGAATCATTCTCAAAAGGAGTGGAGAGATTGTTAACTTTAGATCAAGGTGTTGTTGGAAAAATTTACCAAGTCACTGGTTTCAAAAATAATCTTAAACAAGAAACTCATTTAAAAAATCTCGGCCTTTCAGTGGGAAGTTCACTACATTTTATTGAAAAACAAAAAACAGGGGGCATTTTAGTAATAAAAGAAGCTAAAGTTGCCTTAGATAATGAACTTTTAAAAGAAATATTAATCACTGAAGAGACTCATTTAAATAAAATATCTTTAAGCCAGCTTCCTGTGGGACAAACTTCTCACGTAGCGGCTGTTTTAGGCACAGGGGCAGTGAAAAGAAGATTATTAGATATGGGAATCACTAAAGGAGTGTCCCTTTACTTAAGAAAAAAAGCCCCTTTAGGAGACCCTTTACAAATAAAAGTTCGGGGATATGAATTAAGTTTAAGAAAAGCAGAAGCCGATTTAATTATGGTTTATGAGGAAAATAAATGAAAAATAATATTGCTTTAGCGGGAAATCCTAATTGTGGAAAAACGTCTATTTTTAATGCTGTCACAGGGGCTAGCCAATATGTAGGTAACTGGCCTGGGGTGACTGTGGAGAAAAAAGCAGGAACGTGTAAAAAAGATCCTTCTTTAATTATTCAAGATCTTCCAGGAATTTATTCCTTAGCTCCTTATTCCCCAGAAGA
>CAMJVA010000122.1 GCA_946409145.1 uncultured Enterococcus sp.
AAGTGGCTCTTTGACACTGCTTTAAGAGAAAAATTACTCTTTAAAGGCATTAAGCCAGTTAGTAGAAGGTATGCCTAAAGTGTGTAAATTCATTGGAAAAGTTGACAGTAGAAACATTGGGAGTATTCGAATTTTGGAAAAAATAGGGATGAAAAAAGTTAAAGAAGAGCGAGAGAAGAATCTTTATGGTGAAGAAATAACCCAGCTGGTTTATGAAAAAGAGCTGAACAATAAGGATGTGAGTTAACGAATGGCTAGTTTTGAATTATTAATGAACGAAGCTTGGGGACTATTGAATGAAGAAAAGTTAGAGATTTTAAAAGAAAAATTAGCAGAAATTAAGCCAAATAGTGAAAAAGAGTATTTTGATTTAGAAATGCTGAAAGGTTATTATTTTTGGAAATTAGCCAATTTTAATCGCTCGGCTTCTCATTTTAAAAATTTAGAAAAGCATGCTAATAATCTTAAAAGAAACGATCTATTAGGAATAGCTTTTCATCAGCAAGCTTTTGTTTTAAGAGAAGAAAAGCAATATTTAAAAGCTTTAACCTTAATAGAAAAAGAAAAACAACTTATTGATGATTATTTTTCAGGAGACTTTCAAAAATTAGCTATAAATAGCTACGAGCAAGGTTATCTTCGCTTGTTAATGGGAAACATTAAAGAAGCAAAAGAGTGGCTAGATTTATCGTTGAAATATAGTTTAATGACTGAGGACTTAACTGCTATTGGTTGTAGTTATCGAGCTTTAGGAGAATTAGAATTAAGAAAAGAAAATAAGCTAAGGGCTGAAAAAAATTTAAATTTAGCTCTTTCCTATTTTGAAAGAGAAAACGATTTAGTAGGCGTTGCGCAAATAAAGAAAATGTTAGAAGATATTTCAAAATAATTTTTGACTTTAATTTTAAAATTTGCTATTCTATAAGGAATTTAATAAGAAATATCGCCGGATAAACAGTTAATACTTACACACAGGCCATAGAGTGTGAGTATTAGCTGTTTTTTTTCGGCAAAAAAGGAGGAAGTCAACATGTATTGGCAAGTAATAAGTATGACGATTACCGCGGGGCTTTTGGATAGTTTAAATCCTATTGCTATTTCTCAGCAGGTTGTTTTACAGTCCACAAGTAAAAGTCGTCATGGCATTTTAGGGTATATTTTAGGAATTGGCGTGACCAATTTTTTATTTGGTCTCTTGTTTTACTTTGGCCTTGGGGATTTTTTTGGAGAAATTATTTTTAGTTTGCAGCTGGAGTCTGTCATTTTAAAGAAGAGTTTGTTAATTATTTTAGGACTAGGATTGGTTATTTTTTCTTTGGGGAAAATTTTATTTTTGAAAAATAACCAAGAAAAAAAGCCGGCAGTGAAAAAAGATTCTTTATTGTCAATGAAACAATTGTTTGTTATTGGGGTCTTATCTTGTTTAATGGAACTGACGAGCGCTCTTCCTTACTTAGCTTATTTAACTGCTTTAAGTAGTTTTAATTTATCCAAGATGGAAGGGATTTTAGTATTACTGTTTTATAATTTAGGTTTATTTAATTTGCCTCTTTTAGTTTTATACGCCGCGTCTTTAATTTTTACAGAGAGTTTTGTTAAAATTTATACGGCTATTCAAAGATTAATTTATTTCTTTTTAAAGTATGTATTGCCTCTTTTTTTGTTTCTTTTAGGTAGTTTTTTCTTGTATTTAGGATTTTTTGCATAATAAAATAACTTTTTATTTTTTATGTATGAAAATGCTACAAAAAAAGAGGACACAAATGGTGTCCTCCTAAGGGATGATTTCTGTTAGGATATTTTGGGGAACACCTAACAGAAGGAAGATTGTAACGATAACTTTATTGGGGATAAAGTTATCACAATCATCCTAAAGGAAGTATACCATAGTTAAATTAGGGGATGAAGCTGATTTTGCAAAATACTTTAATTTTTTTCTATGGGTAAAATAATTTTAAAAGATAACAAATTAAAATTTAAAGCCCTTTCACATTTTTTCGGTAAAAAATAATCTATTTATAGAAGCAGTTTAAGCTTGCAATTTGCCCTTATAACCGATAATCTTTTAGTTAGATAACAGTTTTACAAAGATTTGACAAAAAATTTTGGAGGTTTTTCCATGAGAAAAAAAATTGCTTTATTGCTTCTTTCTTCCTTTTTTCTCCTAGCTGGTTGTGCCAAATGGATTGATAAAGGACAAGCAATAACTGCTGTGGGTTCATCTGCGTTACAACCTTTAGTTGAAACAGTAGGAGAGGAATTTCAAACTAAAAACCCCGGGAAATTTATAAATGTTCAAGGGGGAGGTAGTGGTACTGGTTTATCTCAGGTTCAAAGCGGTGCAGTAGAAATTGGAAATTCGGATCTTTTTGCTGAGGAAAAATCAGGAATTGCTGTTGAAAATTTAGTGGATCATCAAGTAGCCGTAGTGGGTATTGCCCCTATTGTGAATCCTAAAGTAGGAATAAAGGATATTTCTTTAGAAGATTTACGGGATATTTTTTTAGGAAAAATAACTAATTGGCAGGAAGTTGGAGGCAATGATGTAAAAATTGTTTTACTGAATCGAGCCAATGGTTCAGGAACCAGAGGAACTTTTGAAAAATGGGTGCTAGATGGAAAAACTGCTGCCCCAGCTCAAGAGCAAGATTCAACTGGAATGGTGAGACAAATTGTCGCCGATACTCCAGGGGCAATTAGTTATGTGGCTTTTTCTTACATTACAGATGCTGTTTTACCTTTAAGTATCAATGGAGTAAAACCAACTGATGAAAATGTGACCACAAATGATTGGATTATTTGGTCTTATGAACATATGTATACAAAAGGGGAACCTGAAGAATTAACGAAAGAATTTTTAGATTTTTTATTATCAGATGAAGTGCAAGAAAATATTGTTGGAAACTTAGGTTATATTCCTATTTCGGCTATGAAAGTGGCTAGAGATTGGGAAGGAAATCTCATTGACTAAGAGCAAAAGGAGGTAGCAAATTGGAAGAATTATCAAATGAAGAAATTAAAAAAAGATTGTTAAAAAAATCTCCCAAAGCGAAACTTGAAACCCGAGGAAAAATAATTAGTTTTAGTTGTATTGCTTTAATTGTTTTAGTGGTGATTGCTATTTTCTTTTTTGTGGCATCTAAAGGGTTAGCCACCTTTTTTACTGATGGAGTGAATCCATTATCCTTTTTATTTGGAACCACTTGGAATCCTAGTGCAGTAGATAGTAATGGACATCCTTTAGTAGGGGCGTTACCTATGATTACAGGTTCTTTTATGGTCACTTTTTTAGCGGCCATTGTCGCCACTCCTTTTGCAATAGGCGCGGCCATTTTTATGACCGAAATTTCTCCTAAGATTGGTAAAAAATTTTTGCAACCAGTCATTGAACTTTTAGTAGGCATTCCCTCTGTAGTCTATGGCTTCATTGGCTTATCTGTAGTGGTGCCTACTATCCGTCGCTTTTTTGGAGGAACAGGATTTGGTATTTTAGCGGGAACTTTTGTTTTATTTGTCATGATTTTACCTACAGTAACCACCATGACAACAGATGCCTTAAAAGCTGTTCCAAGACATTACCGTGAAGCCTCTTTAGCCCTTGGTTCCACTCGATGGCAAATGATTTATAAAGTGGTCTTGCGTTCAGCTATTCCAGGGATTTTAACGGCTGTAGTTTTTGGTATGGCCCGAGCGTTTGGGGAGGCTTTAGCGATTCAAATGGTTATTGGAAATGCTCCAGTAATGCCCACAAGTTTAACCACTCCAAGTGCTACACTAACGAGTATTTTAACTATGGGCATAGGAAATACGATTATGGGTACCATGGAAAATAATGTCTTGTGGTCTCTTGCGTTATTACTTCTTTTAATGTCCTTAATTTTTAATATTATTATTCGCTTTATTGGGAAGAAAGGAGCCATGAAAGGATGAGTCCAAAAAAATCTGATAAGTTAGCGACTAATATTTTATATATTGTCTCTGGAATGATTGTTTTAATTTTAGCGAGTCTTTTAGGCTATATTTTAATTCGTGGGTTACCTTTTGTTTCCTGGTCTTTTTTAACAAGTCCTTCTAAAAGCTACCAAGCAGGTGGGGGTATTGGGATTCAACTTTACAATTCGCTTTTTTTACTCCTCATTACCTTATTAATCAGTGTGCCTATTTCTTTAGGTGCTGGAATTTATATGTCGGAATATGCGGGGAAAAATCGCCTAACAGATATTATTCGTACGGCTATTGAAATTTTAAGCTCCTTGCCTTCTGTAGTCGTAGGGTTGTTTGGGTTTTTAATTTTTGTTATTCAAATGGGTTACGGTTTTTCTATTTTGTCTGGGGCCTTAGCCTTAACTTTTTTCAATTTGCCTATTTTAACGCGAAATGTGGAAGAAAGTTTAAAAGCCGTTCATTATACGCAACGTGAAGCTGGTCTTGCTTTAGGACTTTCTCGTTGGGAAACAGTTACAAAAGTAGTGGTTCCAGAAGCATTACCTGGTATTTTAACAGGAGTCATTATTAGTTCAGGACGAATTTTTGGGGAAGCTGCAGCGTTGATTTATACAGCTGGTCAATCAGCTCCAGCCCTAGATTTCACTAACTGGAATCCTTTATCTGTTTCATCACCCATTAGTTTGTTTCGCCAAGCAGAAACCTTAGCCGTGCACATTTGGAAAATTAATACAGAAGGCACCATGCCTGATGGCGCACAAGTGTCAGCAGGAGCGTCAGCTGTTTTAATTTTAGTCGTGCTTATTTTTAACTTTGGTGCTAGATTTATTGGTAATCGTCTATATAAAAAAATGACGTCAGCGTAAAGGAGCAATTATGGAAAAATATGATTTTAATGACCGCTATGTCCATACATTCAACAAAGAGACCCCTATTGCTCTTTATACAAAAGATCTCCATGTTTTTTACGGAGAAAATGAAGCTATAAAAGGGGTAGACCTTGAGTTTGAAGCTAGAAAAATTACCTCTTTAATTGGGGCTTCAGGCTCTGGTAAATCCACTTATTTAAGAAGTTTAAATCGGATGAACGATGGTATCTCAGGGACAAAAGTCACGGGACAAATTATGTATAAAGAGG
>CAMJVA010000123.1 GCA_946409145.1 uncultured Enterococcus sp.
CCAATGGGAGTATTTGCCCCATGAATGTAGCCAGTGGTTTTTTCTAAATCTTTTAAGGGAATCATCCCAACTTTTTTGTTACCGGAAATATGTGCTAATTTTTTGTAATCTACCACATGGGTTAAAGGAATAACGGCAATAACAGGGCCTGTTTTATTTCCTGTTAAGGCAAGAGTTTTATAAATATTTTCTGGCTCAATCGTTATTTTCGCTAAATCCAGCTGGGCCACGTGATGTTCCTCTTCAGTGGCAAATTCTAAGGAATCATAAGTAATACGATGTTTATCTAAAATTTTTTCGACTAAAGTTTTATTTAAATGATCTTTTTTCTTCAAAGAAGACACTCCTATTTATAATAATGAAAAAAGCCTAAATGCTAGTTAAACTAGCATTTAGGACATTTTTATGGTTGTTGCTCAGTCTGATATTCTTGATAGCTTTTGGTGCTGTATAAATCTTCGGTGGTTTTATTTCCATTTTTAGAATAAAGACTTGTTGAAGCTGTTCCTTTTTCATTTTCAATTTTTAAAAGTTGATCGAGTTCATCTTGATAATTGAAATCACTAGGAACGAGAGGTTCAAGTCCGCTGTCTGTGTAGAAACGGAAAAGATCACCATTATTAATTTGATCAGAAATAGTTAATTGTTTTTCAACTGCTTCATGAAGTGCAGTTACTTCTGGGCTATTAGCTTCATCTTCAGAAGCAATGGAACCATCTTGTGTGCGATATAAAGTCCCACCGTAATAAGTGTATTTAGGAGACATGAAGCCTTTATCCCGAAGAGCCACCACTTGATCATGTTCAGGTGAAAGCATATCTTGACCTAGTTGTAAATAATTTGTAGTATCTACTCCAAGTAAATGAAGTAAAGTTGGTAGAGCGTCTACTTGACCGCCGTAAGTATGATTAATGCCGCCATTATCTTGTCCAGGAACGTGAATCATGTAAGGCACTCGTTGTAAAGTTGCATTATCAAAGTCATCCCATGAGGCTTCTGTTTGTCCTAAAAGAGAGGCTAAGGAGTGATTTCTTGAATCAGAAATACCGTAGTGATCTCCATATAAAACAATGACTGAATTATCATAAAGTCCAGAGGCTTTTAAGTAGTCAAAGAATTCTTTCACTGCTGTATCTAAATAATTAGCTGTGGCAAAATAACCATTAATGGTTTCATCATCTGTTTGAGCAAGAGGGAAACCAGCATCATCATTTTCAAAAGTAGAGTAAGGATAGTGATTTGAAACAGCGACAAACTTAGTGTAAAAAGGTTGTTGTAAATGTTCTAAATATTGTACTGATTGGTTAAAGAATGGTTTATCGTGTAAACCATATTGGAAAGAATTTTCTGGTGTCACGTCATAGTAACTGGAATCAAAGAAGTAATTGAAGCCAAAGTTTTTATATGTTTCGTTACGGTTCCAGAAGGTTCCAGCATTACCGTGAAAGACAGCTGAAGTATAACCATTTGTTTGATTTAAAATATTAGCTGCTGATTGGAAAGAATTTTTTCCTCCCAGTTGTACAAAAAGTGATCCTTGATTTAAACCGAAAAGAGAATTTTCCATTAAGGTTTCCGCATCTGAAGTTTTTCCAGCAGAAACTTGATGGAAGAAATTATCAAAACTAAAGGTTTGATTATCATGGAATAAAGAATTCAAAAACGGTGTGACAACATGTTCTTGACCATTTTCGTCTTTTAATTTGTAATCAATTAAAAATTGTTGGAAACTTTCTAAGTGAATATAAATCACGTTTTTTCCTTTAGCAATACCATAAAGATCATCATCTGGAGCAGCATAATGTTCTTTTGTATAATTTTCAACATCCACTAAATCATTAGGACTGGCTTCCGCTCTTACTTGATTTGTTTGATAAGTTTGGAACCCATCATAAGCGGTGAAAAAGTTAAGTCCTAAATATTTCACCATGTAGTCTCTTGAAAAAGTACGTCCTAAAAGTTGTGGACGATCTGCTTCGGCTAAAGAGAGGTTAGCAGAAAATAGTAATGCACCTAAGACAGTAAAAGATAGAGCCACTCGGGCACGCATTGGCCGAGTATCAATTTTAATTTTTTTGAGAATGAGTAAAACAGGAATAATAATCAAATCAACTAAATAGAAAATATCATGTGGTCTTAAAAGTCTTAAAGCACTTTCCCCAAGACCAGATGAAACAGCTCCCGCTCCAAGCATAGTATTTACGGTAATAAAATCAGTAAATTCCCGATAATAATTGGCATTAGCATAAATTAAAATACTTAGTAAAGCATAAATCACAAACATTGTGATATAAGATCGTTTTGGTTTCCTTACAAAAAGCCCTAAGGATAATAGAAGAATCGTCGTGGCAAAAGGATTAATTAGTAAAATGAAATATTGAAAAGTACTTTCAATTCCCAAATTAAAATCTCCAAAGTAGGCGAGTAACGATTTTCCCCAAATAAGAGCCACTAATAGAGCAAAAAAGCCCAATTTAGTATTGACCCATTGTGCCATTTTTTTCAAGGCATCAACACCCTTTCTTTTCAATAAAATAAACATAATTTCATAACATTTTCACTTTTTCAGTGTTTTTCACGGTCATAGATATTTTACGAGGGATAAAAATGAAAGTCAATGAAAATAGTTCTATTTTCCGCCTTTTTAAGAGAATTCAACTAAACTTATCATTTTTTTTAGAATTAGATTTGGTATACTACGAGAATAAGGGATATTTTTGAAAGGAGCTAACTATGAAGATAACGTTAAAACGTTCAGATTTAATTTTATTAAAAGAAAAGGACTTGCCAGAACAGATTGCTCTTTCTGGTTGGCATGAATTTGTTGACTCTAAGAATCAGTTTATTTCTTGGGGATATTTAGGCAAACAAAATAAAGGGTATGGTTGGTTAGTGAAGGGTTTAAAAGAGTTTCCCAATGAAACATTTTTAGTTTCTTTGTTTGAAAAAGCTTTTCAAAAAAGAATTACCTTAATCAATGATTCTAATACCACTGCTTTTCGCCTTTTTAACGGCCCTGGAGACGGTCTTGGAGGAATAACCATTGATCTTTATGGAGATTATAGTGTGATTTCTTATTACAATGAAACTATTTATGAACTAAAAAATTTAATTGAAGGCAGTTTAAAAAAAGCTTATGAGTTGGTATTTAAAAAAAAATTACTAGGTCTCGTTGAAAAAAATCGTTATGGAGGGAATTGGCCAGAAAGCCAACTTGTTGAAGGAGATCTTCCTGAAAGTTTCTTAATTAAAGAAAATGGCTTAAACTATCGCGTCTATTTAAATGAAGGCCTCATGACGGGGATTTTTTTAGATCAGCGAAAAGTAAGAGAAAGCTTGCTTAAAAAATACGGAAAGAATAAACGAGTCTTAAATACTTTTAGTTATACAGGAGCATTTTCTGTCCCTTGTATTGCTGCAGGTGCCAAAGAAACCACTAGTGTGGACTTGGCTAAACGTTCCCGAAAAAAAACAGAAGAGCAATTTTTAGCCAATGCGTTTGATCTTTCTCGTGAAAAAATTTATGTCATGGATATTTTTGCTTATTTTTCTTATGCGCAAAAAAAAGGTCTAGGGTATGACTTAATTATTTTAGATCCTCCAAGTTTTGCCAGAAATAAAAAGAAAACTTTTTCTGCCAAAAAAGATTATCATGAATTGATTACTCAAAGCTTGCAGTTAATGAATTCAGGCTATTTACTGTGTTCCACTAATGCGAGTAATGTAAGCTATCAAGAATTTAAAGACATGATTAGTGACACATTTAAAAAAAATCACAGACAGTTTTCTATTGAAGAAGTTTTTCGTCTCCCAGAAGATTTTCCTTATCCAGAGTCTTTAAAAGAAGAAAATTATTTAAAAGTGCTCTTAGTGAAAGTGTTGCCTTAAGGTTATTTCAGACAAATTTTTCCTTTTTTAGTATCATAATAAAAAAGGAGGCGATTATTCTGAATGCTAATGATTATGTTAATGACGTTTATACTCAGTTAAAAGAAAAACATCCTCATGAAACAGAATTTCTACAAGCTGTGGAAGAATTTTTACCTGCTGCCACTTTATTTTTTGCCAATCACCCTGACTATATGGAAAAAAATATTTTTTCTTTGCTAGTAGAGCCTGAAAGAGTGATTACTTTTCGCGTTCCTTGGGTAGATGACCAAGGAAAAGTGCACGTGAATACTGGCTACCGAGTTCAATTTAATTCTGCTTTAGGACCTTATAAAGGAGGGCTTCGTTTTCATCCTTCAGTGAATGTTTCGATTTTAAAATTTCTCGCCTTTGAGCAAACCTTTAAAAATTCTCTTACCACTCTTTTAATGGGGGGAGGAAAAGGAGGCGCTGATTTTTCTCCTAAAGATCACAGTGATTTAGAAATTATGCGTTTTTGTCAAAGTTTTATGACAGAACTTTCCCGTTATATTGGAGATGCAGTGGATGTTCCTGCTGGGGATATTGGGGTTTCTCAAAGAGAAATTGGTTATTTATATGGGATGTATAAAAAACTACGTGGTCCTCATTTAGGAACGATGACCGGAAAACCCTTAGCTTATGGAGGATCTTTAGGAAGAAAGGCTGCAACAGGTTACGGGCTCATTTATTTTGTTGATCAAATGCTCCAGGAGAAAAAAGATTCTTGGGAAAAACAAATAATTCACGTTTCTGGTAGTGGTAATGTCGCTATTTATGCCATTGAAAAAGCGCAAGAACTTGGAGGAAAAGTCGTCACTTGTTCAGACTCTGACGGGTTTATTTACGACAAAGAAGGGATTGACTTAGCCCTTTTAAAAGAAATTAAAGAAGTAAAAAGAAAACGCCTTACAGAATATCAAAAGTTAAAACCTGAAGCTAACTATTTTTCTGGAAATCTTTGGGATTTTAAAAAAGAATTTACCATGGCTTTACCTTGTGCCACTCAAAATGAAATTAATGAGACCCACAGTCGTCTTTTTTTACAATTAGGAGTGAAATATGTGGCAGAAGGCGCTAATATGCCTTCAAGTAGTCAAGGAGTAAAAACTTTTTTAGAAAATA
>CAMJVA010000124.1 GCA_946409145.1 uncultured Enterococcus sp.
GGAAGATAAATCCTAAAAAAAACAAAAAAAGTTCGGAATTTTTCTCTTTAGACCTGTAAAAAGACGAAATAAAAAGAAAATATTCCTTATCTTTCACTAAAATTTATAAAAAAAATAGAAATCGACTCCTTTATGAGTCAACTTCTATTTTTTTGCCGATAAGCTAAAATGATTTTCTTTAAGACGTTAATCAGGACAAAAAGTCCAATAAACAATAACGTAATCGTTGCTCCTGGTGGCGTATCTAAATAAAAAGAACTGAATAAGCCCCCAAGCATACCAATGAGTCCTGTAATCATACTGGCAATAATTACTTGATTAAAACTTTTTCCAACGCGCATCCCAATAGCCGCTGGTAACACCATAATAGCAGAGACTAAAAGCGCTCCTGCAATAGGAATCATCACAGCAATAGCTACTCCTGTGACCACATTAAAAACAGAAGACATGAAAGAAACAGGTAACCCATCTACAAAGGCCACATCCTCATCAAAAGTCATAGTATACAAAGGACGTTTCATTAAAATAAACATGACTAATAAAAAAACAAACAATAGTCCTAAAAGAATAACTTGGTTAGAACTAATGGTTACAATGGAGCCAAAAAGGTAATTTTGAATATTGACCCCTTTCGTATTTGGGCTGAGATTCATTAAAACTAATGCCACAGCTAAGCCACCAGACATTAAAATGGCAATGGAAATTTCCGAATAGGTCGCATAAAGTCGCCGTAAATATTCCAATAATATCGCTGCTAAAATCACTACTAGTAACGTAGTGAACGTAGGATTTACATTGAAAAATAAACCTAAAGCAATGCCCGCTAAAGAAACGTGACTTAACGTGTCTGCTAGTAAAGACTGTCTTCTCACTACTAAAAACACCCCCAGTAAAGGGGCAATGCCAGCCATAAATAAAGAAGCAATTAAGGCCTTTTGCATAAAACTATAAGCAAATAAACTCAATTTTCCAACTCCTTTTCTCCTTGATCTAAGTGAAAACAGCGCCAAGGGGAGTTTTCTTTTCTCAATAAATGAATATTACGGTCAGCAAAAGCTTTAATGTCTTCATGATCATGGGTAATCATTAGGATACTTTTGTCGTGAACATGGGCTTGATGTTGTAAAAGTTTATAAAAATCCCCTCTTGAAACTTCATCCATTCCCGTAGTAGGTTCATCTAAAATAAATAAATCAGGATCAGTGGCAAACACACGAGCCAAAGAAATTCGTTGTTTTTGGCCTCCAGAAAGCTCACCAATTCGTCTATTTCTAAATTCCCACATTCCTACAGATTCTAAGGCTTTTTTTATTTTTAAATGATCTTTTTTACTTAATTTTTTAAACCATTTATGGTCAGGATAACGTCCTGAAGCGACTAATTCTAAAACTGTTGAAGGAAACCCAGCATTAAAGGAAGCTACTTGTTGAGGAATGTAACCAATGCGTAGTTTTTCTCCTTGCAGATTTTCCTTAGCAATGGTTACTTGCCCTTTTTTAGGTTTTAAAAGTCCTAAAGTACATTTAATTAAGGTAGACTTTGCCGCGCCATTTTCTCCAGTTAACGTCACAAATTCTCCTGAGTTAACAGTATAGGAAATATTTTCTAACACAGGTTCTTCATCATAAAAAAAAGTAAGATTTGAAACATTAATATACTCCATTCACTTTTCCTTTCTTATCTTATAAGGTTCTCACTAAGTAAACTTCTTGGCAAAAACCTTTCATGGCATTATAGACACGCTTGGCTCGGGAATAATTTTGGCACAAGCCAAAAACCGTTGGCCCACTTCCGCTCATTAAAACGCCATCAGCTCCAGCTTTTTCCATTTTTTCTTTTACCTTTAAAACAATGGGATACTTGGTACACGTCACGGCTTCTAAAGAATTTCCTAGATTGGCAATCATTTTCTCGTAATTTCCTTCTTCAATAGCGTCACATAATAAAGAAATATCGGGATGGTGTACCTGTTCAACGACTAATTCTTGGAAAATTTTCGGCGTAGAAACAGAAATTCTAGGCTTCACTAAGACCACCCAAGAGCTGGGAATAGGTTTAATCGGCGTAATAATTTCTCCAATACCTGTGACCCGCGCGGTCTTGCCGTAAACACAATAAGGGACGTCACTTCCTGCCACTAAGCCTAATTGAGCCATTTCTTCTTGTGATAAATTTAAATGCCACAAACGATTAATTCCCCGAATCGCTGCAGCGGCATCAGTGGAGCCTCCTCCAAGACCTGCGGCAATGGGAATTTTTTTATCAATTTTAATTTTTACCCCTGTTTGAATATGATATTTTTCTTTCACATGAGCGATAGCTTGATACACGTGATTTTTTTTATCAATGGGTAAAAAGGCTTTATTTGTTTCAATGTAAATAGCATTTTCTTTGATTTCTTCAAAGCTTAAGCGGTCGGACAAATCCACACTGGTCATGACCATGGCTAGTTCATGGTAGCCATCATCTCTTTTATACATGGTATCAAGTCCGAGATTTATCTTGGCTGGTGCTTTTTCTGTCACTTCCATTGTCTCACCCCTTATTTTTTCTATTATACAAAAAAAACCAGCCCTTTACACCTGGAAACCATTTTCTCATGGTTTAAGAGCTTTTTTTCCATAAAAAAAAGCCTTAATTAAAAGGCTTTAAGCGATTTCTTCAGCTAGGTCATCAGGAAATTTAATTTCAACTGTGTGGGTCAAAACATCTGAGTAGCTGTATGAAACACGTTCAAAAGAATTTTCCTCTGGATCTAAATCTACTACAAACACAGAAGGATATGTTTCCGTTAAAACTCCATTCCGTTCCGTCTGTCTTTTGCGGCCTGTTTGTGCCACTACTTTGATCTTACTGCCTAAGCGATTTTCAATTTCACTTTTAATAGCATTTAACGTTGTTGGCATGGGCTTCACCTCATGCAATATTATACCATTTTTTGCATAAAATATCAAGTTTACCACAAATTTTCTTCTAGGACAAATATTTTTTTAAATTTTATCTTACTCCCAAATTTTTTGCCATTTTTCCACTAAAGGAAGAGTTTCTTGATAGTTCTTAAACAACTTTTCATAAATTAAAAACGCTTCTTCATAAGGATTTTTAAAAGAAGTATCAGAAGAATTATTTTGAGGATAAAAAATTTTACCTAAGTGATCTTTTGAAGAAAAAGTCAGCTTTAAATCTTCACTAATTAAACTCGCTCCCCCATAACAAGAAGCCTCAACAGCTTTAAAAGATTGTAGGGGATAACCTAAAACATCCGCACTTAACTGACACAAGGCTTCCTCTTGAAAAAATCCCCCATTAACCAGGAGAAAAGGTGGTTTTTTCAATAAAGTCATATCTTTTAAGATTAATTTACAATTAAACAAAATACCTAAAATAACACTGTATAACAAATCTTCTTTCTGAGTTCCAAAGGTGACTCCAGTAAAACTTCCCGTAGCTCCTGCCTCCCATAAAGGCGCCCGCTCTCCTAGTAAATACGGAAAAAACACCGGAGGATGAGCTTTAAATTCTTTTTGTAAAACTTCTCCCACTTTAAAAAAATCCCCTGAGGAAAAAAGAGTTTCCAAGCTCCAATTTAAAGCACTTCCAGCATTACTCGTTGCGCCACCTAAAAGCCATGTGTCTTGGGCCATACTATAACAAAAAAGTTTAGGCGAAAGTGTTTCAGGTAAGGTGTGAATAATTTTTCGAAAAGCCCCAGAAGTTCCCATGGTAAACACTATTTGATTGGTTTTTCCAGACATTTTTTCTAAGCCTAAATTAGCCAATACCCCATCTGTTCCTCCTAAATAAAAAGTCACTGGAGGCAAATTAGGAAACAGAGAACTTTTGTGAGCAACACTTTTAGCGTTCATTTCTTTTAATAACGGCAAATTTTCTTCCTTAATACCTACCCAAGATAAAATATCAGCACTATAGGCGAGCTCATTTATTTTTAAAGCACCAAAAGCTGAAGCAGTACTTCTGTCTGTCCACCATTTCCCTGTAAGTAAAAACCACAAATAATCTTTAAATCCTACAAAATATTTTCCTTTTTGCAACAGCTCTTCATTGTTTTCTCTCATGTATTTTATTTTATAAATAGGCAACATAGGATGAACTGGAGCGCCAGTTTCTTGAAAAAATGTTTCTTTTTCTTTTAGGGTCATTTTTTTAATGACTGAATCACTTCTAGTATCAGCAAAAGTAATTAAGTCTGTTAAAGGTTGTTTATTTTTATCTAAAATAATTAACCCATGCATGGCACAGCTTAAAGCAATACCCGTCACGTCTCCTTGGGCTAAAAGTCCCTTTAAACAAACTTTAAATGCCTTTAAAAGATCTGCTACTTTTTGTTCTGCTCTGTTGGCTTTTTCTTGATATAAAGGATAGTTGTCATAAATCGTGTAGAGTTCTTCCCCTTTTTCATTATATAAAACTCCTTTTGTTTGGGTAGTTCCAATATCAATTGCTCCAATTAATTTTTTCAAATGAACACCTCTTTGCGTATCTTCTAGTAAGAACTTCAATATCTTTTAAGGAGGTTACCATGTTTTACGTTATCCTCACTGTAATTGGTTTAACTCTCGGTTCTTTTGGCCATTTACTCGCCACGCGTCTACTTGTAGAAGAAGATTTTATTTTTACTCCTTCTCACTGTGCCTCTTGTGAAAAAAATTTAACCATTATTGATTTGATTCCTGTTTTTTCCTTTTGTTTTTTAAAAGGAAAATGTCGTTTTTGCCAAGAAAAAATTCCTCGAAGCTGTCTCATTACAGAAATTCTCACTAGTGGATTACTTCTTCTTTTTGTGGGAGTTTACCAAAACTATTTTTTATTTATTCTTTTGTTCACAGCACTTTTATTAAGTGTACAAGATATTTTAGCACAGGTCATTACTTTCAACTTATTTTTGTTTTCTCAATCTCTAGTTT
>CAMJVA010000125.1 GCA_946409145.1 uncultured Enterococcus sp.
GTATCTAAAATACCATAGCCGAAAAATTGATTAAAAATAATTACTCCTAATAAAACGCCCCATAATAATTTTTTATTAAAGACGACGAGGTGATTCAAACTTTCAGAAACCCGAAACTGAATAGCCCCTGAAGCAGGTCCTAAAAAGCATAAGACCACATACAAAGCGGCGATTAAAGCATTGGCTACCACAACAGTAGTCCGGTGTTGAGATTGAGACATTGTTTTCATTTTATTTCCTCCTAGTTTTGATGACGCAGGATGGTAGTTAACGAACTGCGCGGCGATTTTCTCGCACTAAAGGCCATTGTAACGGGATTTTAAAGCTTTGTCTAGGATAACTTTTAAAAAATGAGAAAGTTTTTCTTTGTGAAAAAAAATCTCTTTGTTATAATAGCAAAGATGAAAGGAGCCACATTGAATGAATTTCCATTATCATTTTATAATTAATGAACACGCAGCAAGTGGTCGTGCGAAAGTTGCTGCTAAAAGTGTCTTAGAAGATGCCAAAAAAACCGTGACCTATACGACTCACTATTCTGAATATCCTGGTCATGTGTATACTTTAATCCAAGAATTATTGCCCCAGCTACACGCTTTTTCTCCTGAGGAAACAGAAGAAATTTTTCCTTTACTTGTGGTTATTGGAGGAGACGGTACTTTACATGAAGTAATGAACGCTTTATATCCTGATCACTTAGATATTCCAGTAGCCTATATTCCTTCTGGTTCTGGTAATGATTTTTCTAGAGGAATTCATTTAGACAGAAGTCCTTTGAAAGCTTGGGAGCAGGTAAAAAAATGCCAACAACCTCAAGATGTGAATTTAATTACCTATGAAGAAGCCATTAGTCAACGACACGGGGTATTAGTCAATAATTTAGGCGTGGGACTGGATGCCAGTATTGTGCATGCCACGAATGATTCAGCCTCAAAGTCAGCCTTAAATAAATATCATATGGGCTCTTTTGCTTATATTTTTTCTATTTTAAAGCAATTATTTCTCCAAAAAGGCTTTCCTATTCGCGTTGAAGTGAATGGGGAAATTTTAAACTTAAACAAAGCTTTTTTATGTACCACCACGAACCATCCCTATTTCGGTGGCGGAGTGAACATTGCTCCTAAAGCCAATGCTTTTTCCCGGAATTTTGATGTGGTAATGATTGAAAGATTTTGGTTGATTAAAATCTTTTACTTAATTATTTTGTTGGTGAATAAAAAACATTTGGAAAATAAAAACGTTCACTATTATCAAGCCACAAAAATGCGGTTAGTTTCCACCACTCCCCAATATGCACAATTAGATGGGGAAGTGTGGGAAAAACAACCTTATGATTTTAATTTTGCCACAATCACTGGAAAAATTTGGTTTTAATTTATTTTAAAATGAGTGAATTTGTAAACGTTAATGAAATAACCTAAAAAAGAAACGAAACACCCTTTAAGATGTTTCGTTTCTTTTTTATTCAGGATTGGCTAAATCTTCTATTTCCACCACGTGAAAATGTTTTTTCTCTAAATGGCGACAAATATCGTCTAAGGTTTCTTTTGACGTATCTTTTGGTAAAGTGATTAAAGTTAAGCGAGAATCTTCTGAATCTAACGTGGTGCAGTTAGCAATGAGGGAATATTTGGCAATGATTTTTGCAATAGCGGCTAAATCTCCCCGGTCTCCAGGAGAGGTAATGTTTAAAACATAGCTTCCAGAAGAAACATTCCAAGCTTTCGATAAGGTTTCTAAAAGTTTAGCATGAGTGAGAATACCAAAAAATTCATTTTCTTCATTTAAAACGGCAATATAAGGGAGCTCTTTAATAGTGAAAAAGATTTTAAAAAAAGAAGAGTCGGTATAAATAAATTTTGTGGCATTTTTTAATAAATGAGTGACTGGTAAGTCCATATTTCCACCATTGGCTTTATGGCGGTAAATGTGCATTTTATAAATATTTCCGCGAAAAATTTTCGCTGAAGCATCTAAAATAGGAACACAACGGAAACCAGATTCTTCTAAAATTTCTAAGGCTTCTTTAATGGTTGCCGTTTCACTGACACAAGTTAACTTGTCTTTTGTTGTCACAATAGATTTTAATAACATGAATTGATCCTCCAATTTTTCTGACAATTTAGTTCATCTTACCATGAATTAAAGGTAAATAAAAATGTTATTGTATGAGCTAACTTTTTTAAGAGGCATCCATTTTTTAAAAAGAAAAATCCACGGAAGCTCTCGCACCCTTACTTGACATTAAGCCTTTACAATGGTAATTTTAACTGTAGTCTTAAAGTTAGGGGAAATAAATATGCCTGCAAAAAAAGCAGCGTTGGCTTGCTCTGTCTGTGGTTCAAGAAATTACACAAAGTCCATTTCAGAAGGAAAAAAGAACCAACGTTTAGAAATGAATAAGTATTGTAAATATTGTAATAAATATACCTTACACAAAGAAACGAAATAGGAGTGACCCTCATGGCTGAAAAGAAAAAAGTTGGATTTATTAAAAGCGTAATTGACGAAATGAAATTAGTGACTTGGCCTTCTAAACGTCAACTTAGAAAAGACACTTTAGTGGTCATTGAATCATCTGTTATTTTTGCTGTGATGTTTTTCATTATGGATACCGTCATCTCTAAAGGTCTAGGTTTAATTATTAAGAAATAAAGAAATATTTTTGCCTTTTGTCTTTAGTGGTGCTATAATCAATTTGCGAAAAAACTTCGATGTGTCGAGGTTTTTTTATTTTTGAAAATTTTAAGGAGGTTCCTCATGGAATCATTTGAAAAACAATGGTATGTATTACACACTTATTCTGGTTATGAAAATAAAGTAAAAGCCAATATTGAATCTCGTGCCCAAAGTATGGGGATGGAAGATAATATCTTTAGAGTTATTGTCCCTGAAGAAACAGAAACGGAAACAGAAAGTGAAGCAAAAGGGGGAAAAGTTAAAGAAACCAAACATAAAGTTTTCCCTGGTTACGTATTAGTAGAAATGATTATGACGGATGAATCTTGGTATATTGTGAGAAATACTCCAGGAGTAACTGGTTTTGTAGGTTCACACGGTGCCGGAAGTAAACCAGCACCACTTTTAACAGAAGAAATTAATTCTATTTTACGTTCCTTAGATATGTCTATTCGCACCACAGACTTAGATGTAGCTGTAGGGGATGTGGTTCAAGTTATTGAAGGAGCTTTTGCTGGTCTTTCTGGTGAAGTGACTGAAATTGATTATGAAAAAGAGAAATTAAAAGTGAATATTAATATGTTTGGTCGAGATACCTCCACTGAACTTGATTTTAACCAAGTGGATAACATTTAGTTCAACGGATTCACTAATCATGATTACCTTAAGTCGGACAATGCTAAAAGAGTCATATCTTTGAAAATTGTTCGGCTTCTTTTACGATTTTTTTTAAATAGAGTGACGTTTTTTGCCATGAGAAAAGAGGAAACAATGAAAAAATTATTTTGGCTTTTAGTGCCTTTAGTTATTTTTTTAGTAGGATGTCAAGTTAAAAAAAATAATACATCTCAAGAAAATTCTAGTGTAAAAGAAGAGTCCTCTTCTTTAACGAGTACCACTACTACTACAGAAACTCAGCCAACTGAAATCATTCCCACTATTTTCTTTCATGGGTATGCTGGAGGTCGAGGAAGTTTTTCTAGTATGTTGACTCGTCTAGAAAATAATCATGAAGCTCATTTAGGCGCCGTTTTAAAAGTGGATCCTCAAGGAAATGTTTATCCTGAGTCCTGGGGAGAGTTTCAAGGGAAAGATATGGTGCAAGTTTTATTTGAAGATAGTAAAAATAATGAATGGAACCAAGCTCAATGGGTAGAAAATGTTCTCACTTATTTAAGCAATAAAGGAATAAAAGAAGTTAACCTTGTGGGACATTCTATGGGGGGAATTGACATTGTGCGCTTTTTGCTGACTTTTCCAACTCCTAGTTTAAAAATTAATAAAATTGTTACTATGGGTGCGCCATTTAATGAGTTTGAAGTCTTAAATGATGGAGAGACCATGGAACAAATGTTAGCCCGTGGTCCAGAAAATGAATCTGACCGGTACAGTCAATTAAGTCCATTAATGGAAAATTTTCCTAAAGAAATTCCTTGGTTAAATATTGCTGGTTTAAGAGCGGAAAATAATCCTAATGATGGAGACGGAACAGTGCCTTTAGGAAGTGCTGAAGCCTTAACTGCTGAAGCGACAAAAAATCAACTACTTTATGAAAATCAAGTATTTACTGGAAGTGAGTATTATCACTCAGGATTACATGAAGAACAAAAGGTGGATGAAGTAGTAAGTGATTTTTTGTGTAATTAATTTAAAAAAATTTCTTGACCTTCTCCTTACGTTAAAGTGTAAAGTGGGTTTAAGGAGGTTTGTTACGTGTATACTATTGATAAATTAGCGAAAATAACTGGTCTTTCTAAAAGAACTTTGCGTTTTTATGAAGAAACAGGACTCTTAGAAAATGTTCCCAGAAGTGAAAGTGGCTATCGTCTTTATGGAAAAAAAGAAGTGGATCGGCTGCAACAAATTTTATTTTATAAAGCATTAGGTTTTTCTTTAGAAGAAATTAAAAAAGCCATTTTTGCAGATGCTTACGATTTTTCTAAAGCCTTAAAGAAACAACGCGCCATTCTTTTAGAAAAAAAACTAGAAATTGATCAATTATTAAATGCCGTAGAAACTTCCTTAAAAAACCAACAAGGAGAAATGAATATGTCAGATGAAGAAAAATTTACGGCTCTGAAAAAAGCAGCCATTAAAGAAAATGAAGAAAAATACGGAGAAGAGATTCGTCAAAAATACGGAGATGACGTTATTGACAAATCCAATAAAAAATACGCTAATCTTACAAAAGAAGACATGACTAAGCTTAAAGAATT
>CAMJVA010000126.1 GCA_946409145.1 uncultured Enterococcus sp.
CGACCACCGAGATCTACACTCTTTCCCTACACGACGCTCTTCCGATCTCGTGGGCAATTAGTATTATTGATTTTATATATTTTATTTTCTGGCTTTGGTGCTAGCCGAATGGATTTAAGCTCTACAACCATGGCTTCAGCTGATATTTCCACTTATGTTAATCCTTTACAAGGAGTATTTACTGCAGCTTTATTTATTTTATCCGTTTTACCCACTGGAGTTTTAGCTACAAGAAGTGAAAATCCAATTTTAGCTTTCTTTTTCAAAAATAAATCTTTTTATGACTTCAATGAACAGTAAATAATTTAGGAGTAAATATGAACTATCAAAAAATTAACAGTGAAACCATCGATCTTTGGGTAGAAAATGGTTGGGAGTGGGGAAAACCGATTACTCATGAGGTTTATGAAGCAGCTTTAAAAGGAAACTGGGAGATTCTTTTAACCCCCACTCGTCCTATGCCACATCATTGGCTTTTTGAGTTAACTGGAAAAAAAGTATTAGGGTTAGCCTCTGGTGGAGGACAACAAATGCCTATTTTAAATGCTTTAGGTGGTAAGTGTACTGTTTTAGATTATTCCAAAAAACAATTAGATAGTGAGATTTTAGTAGCTAAACGAGAAAATTATCACATTACTACTATTCAAGAAGACATGACTAAACCCTTGCCTTTTGAAAATGAAAGCTTTGATTTAATCATACATCCTGTTTCTAATAGTTATGTGGAAGATGTTTTATCAATTTGGCAAGAGTGTTACCGTATTTTAAAACCAGGGGGACGCTTGATTTCTGGTCTTGATAATGGAATAAATTATATATTTGATGATGAAGAAGAAAAATTAGTTCGTCCTTTACCGTTTAATCCCTTGAAAAATCCCGAATTGTTAAATTTGTGGCCTCTAGAAGAATCTGGTGTCCAATTTTCCCACACTTTAGAGGAACAAATTAGAGGGCAACTGAAAGCAGGATTTAAACTTTTAGATTTATATGAGGATACTAACGGACAAGGACGGTTACATGATTTCAATATTCCCACGTTTTGGGCGACTTGTTGTGAAAAATAAAAAACGAGTTTGAGATTTTATCTCAAGCTCGTTTTTTTTTAGGATTCAAAAATAGGCTTTAAACTCTTATATCAATCGAATGAATGTTAAATTTTTGAATTAAACACATTATATAAGCCAACTAATAAAAATATTAATCCAGCCACTCTAAATAAAAGTAAAAAAGATTGGAATGGATTAAAGATAATGATTAAACCTAAGAGACCTAAAACAATTCCCATAATAATCAACGTGGAACCATCATTAATAATTCTTTGGCGAATTCTTAGTCCTTGAAGTAATTTTTCAAGGCCACTGAAAAACACAAACAAGCCAAAAATCACTGAAGCAAATTTTACTAAAGGGGAAAGTAAGACTAAAATGCCTAAGCCAATAAGAATTAAAATTACATTAGGAAACAAGCTCCCGGAATTTCTTTTCACTTGTAAAAATCCCATAATTCCTAAGAAGATAAAATAAAATCCTAAAATATAGCTTACTAGTTGAAAGAATTCACTAGGATTAATTAATAAAAATAAACCAATTACCACATATAAAATCCCTTGAAATCTTTGTAATCGACGAAAATTTTCCCAAACAGTATTCATTTTTTTCCTCCTTCATCAATCGTCTTTTCTTTATTGTAGCGAATTTTTTCGAAAAAGAAAAAAATTAATACTTTTCTTGTATTTTTATAATAAAAAAAACATGTTATGTTTGAAAAAATATAGATTAAAGCGTTTTCTTGTGTTATGATACACCTAGAAAAAAGGAAGGAGACACACTGATGAACGCAGAAAAAATTCAAGTGGGTCACCGTTACTTATGTCGCGCAATTGGTCTGAAAGAAACTGTAGAAGGCGAAGTCATTAGTAAGTTTGAACGGTGCAGCATTTTGTATGTTAAAAACTTTGACCCCTGTGATAAAGTTCCCGTAGTCGAGAAAGCATCGAAGGTGGTAGCACGTTATTGTGATTTTATATCAGAAGCGTAAAATAACATAAAAAGGATGAGAAATCGCAGAAGATTTTTCATCCTTTTTATGTAGGAAAAATCTTAAACCTCAGATGTCCAAAAAAATGTTAAAATAAAAACAGTGAAACTATTAAATCAAGGAGCCTTGAAATGAAATTTAAAAAGTGGCAAAAAATTCTTTTTGGAATCCTAACAGCTCTTTTTTTACTAGTGATTCTAGGAGGTACTTATTTGAAAGTAAATACTTACTCCCCTAGTAATGAAGCCCGAAATATTTCTACTCAGAGCATAAAAAATAATGATTATCTTTTATTTTCTGCTGCTAAGTCTAAAATAAATTTTATTTTTTATCCAGGCGCTTTAGTGAAACCAGAAAGCTATAGTATTTGGGCCAGTGAATTAGCTCACTGCGGAATAAATGTTTATATTATGAAAATGCCTTTAAATTTAGCTGTCTTTGGGGAAAATGCAGCTGAAAAAATTATTACAAATAATCCTCAAGAAATCTATTTGTTAGGGGGACATTCTTTAGGGGGAGTTATGGCCTCACGTTTTACAGCCAAACATCAAAAAGAAGTGTCTGGTGTCATTTATTTAGCCAGTTATCCTGATAAAAAGGGAAGTTTAAAAGAGACTTCTTTACCTGTTTTAGTCTTAAGTGCTTCAAAAGACGGTTTAGTTTCAAAAGAAGATATTTCAAAAAGCCAAGACTACTTACCTGAAAGTACCACCTTTGAAGTGATTAAAGGGGGAAATCATAGCGGTTTTGGAAGTTACGGTAGGCAAAAAAATGACGGCATGGCAACAATTTCAAAGGCCGCCCAGAAAAAAGAAATGACCCAAAGAATTAGTGAATGGGTGGAAGAAAATTTTTAGAAAAATGTTTACAAGGAGGTTCATATGAGTTTAACCATAGTTAAAGGTTCTCCTTTAAGCTATCATCGAGAAATGCTAGTGAAATTAGGATTAGACCTTTTAAAAGAAGACACTAAAAGACTCTTTTTTATTGTCCCTGATCATATTAAGTTTCAAGAAGAAGTGACTCTGTTAAAAAAAATAAAGGAAGTCACTGGACAAAATAGTTTTACCCATGCCCAAGTATTTAGTTTTTCTCGTTTGGCTTGGTTTTATTTAAAAAACACGTCCTATTATGGGAATCAGTCTTTATCTGAAGTGGGACGTCCCTTGTTAATCAAAAAAGTATTACTAGAAAGTCAAGATCAACTGCGTCTTTTAAAAACCCAAATGGATTCTCCAGGGTTTATTGCTCAGTTAGAAGAATTATTTAAAGAATGGCAACAAGGGGAAATTCTTTCAGAGGATCTAGATAAAATTACTTCTTTAAAGAGTATGAAATTGGGAGAAAAGGAAAAAATAAACGAACTGAAAATTTTATATACAGCCTATTTAAATGAGCTGCCTAAATATCATTTTCAAGATCAATCTTTGCTTCACGCTTTAAAGGAACATTTTAAAAAAGAACCTTGCGAAAAAGACGGTTTTATTTTTTATGGCTTTCAACATTTGGCTAAAGAAGAATTAGACGTAATGGAAACCTTATTAGAAAATAATCATCCAGTTATTTTAGATCGGGTATGTGACAGTAGAGTGTCTCCTTATTTACACACGTTAAATAAAGAAAGTGAGTATTTGGTCAATTTTGCCACAGAAAAAGGCATCACTCATTGGGAACAGGAAGTTTTTCCAGGAGAAGATACTTTAGGAGAAAAAATTGCTTTATATTGGGGACAAAGTTTTACGAAAGTTCCAAAAGTTACCACCTCTCATATGAGTGATTATTTGGAAGTGATGGAAGCTAAAACACCTTATGAAGAGGTAGTAGCTATTGCCAAAAAAATTCGCCATTTAATGACTCAAGGAGTGCGCTACAAAGAGATAACTCTTTATTTAAGAGATTTTGATTTGTATGAAGAATTATTGGAAAATGTTTTTGCCCAAAATAATATTCCTTTAATGGTGGGAAATACTCAGTTCATGGCCCAACATCCTTTAATGGCTTTTTTAGAAAGTTTATTTTTGGTGTATGAAGGAAATTTTCGTTATCAAGACGTAGCGCGCCTTTTAAAAAGTGGCTTTTTAATTTTAGGAAAAAAAGAAGAACTTTCTGAAGAACTTCCTAAAGAAGAGCTCACAGAGGAAGAAGAAGTTTTAGTTTGGGAAAAAGAGCAAAAAGACATGGAAGAGCGGGTAGATATTTTTGAAAATATTTTACTGAAAAATGACTTTTCTGGTAGGGACTTCACCCAAGGTCCGTGGCATTTAATTAGTTTAGGAATCAATGAAGATTTACTACCACAAGATGTCTATGAAAAAGAAAAAGCCTTGGAAAATTTTTCCAATGACTTTAAAGAAGAACTTGTGCACCTATTAGTGCCATTTTATAACACTTTAAAAAAAGCTAAAACGGGAAAAGAAGCAGCCATTACTTTTTATAATTTTTTAATTAAAGCCCACATTAAAGAGCAAATGACTTTATATGCTAAAAGAGCCACTTTAAAAGGGGACTTAGCCCAAGGGAAAAATCATGAACAAACTTGGGATGCTTTATGTGAGTTATTAAATGAATATGTCACTATCTTTGGGGAGGAAGACTTCCATTATGAAGACTTTCGCCAATTATTTTCCACTGGACTTAAAGAGTTAAGTTACGATCAAATTCCGCAAACTTTAGATCAAGTACAAGCCATACGCTTAGAAGATGTCCAAGTTAAAAAAAGCGATTATGTTTTTGCTTTAGGACTAGATGAAGATACCTTACCCAAAAAAATTCAAAACAACACCCTTTTAACGGATGAAGAGCGAAGAAAAATAACAGAAGAAAAAGAATTTGAAC
>CAMJVA010000127.1 GCA_946409145.1 uncultured Enterococcus sp.
AAATAAATAAATAAATAGAAACCAGGAGCGTTGATTATTTAGTCATCGCTCCTGGTTTTTATTAAAACAATGTTTGGAAAAAGACCCCGCGGAAAAAGGAAAGACTTAAAAAAATTAAAAATAAAACAATCAACTGAATGCCTGTACCTTGTAAAAATGTTGGAATAGGAGCAATTTTTACTCGTTCCATAATCCCTAAAAATAATAAAGCAGAAATTAGAAAAAAGAGGAGAGAAAAAGAAAATTCATACCAAAAATTAGCTTGCTGAAAAAGAGTAGTTAAAGATAAATTTAAAACTAAAGGGAAAAACAAAAGAAAATGAGCGAGTGTTTTTAATAATTTATAACTTCCACTGTAAACGATTAAACTCATTAAAAAAGTAGCTAAACCAATGAGAAAAGGTTTCATAACTGGAGTATTTCCGGGGATTTTAAAAAAAGTTAGAAAAAGGTCAAAGACTAATCCTCCTAAAAAAGCACTGAAAGCAATGAAAAAACTGGCTAAACATTTCAACATAAAAGGAGAATGTTTCATCCCAATAAGAGGTTTAATTTTATCACCTTTTTCATGTAGCATGATAATAAGTAAAAACGCCACTAAACGCATACTTAGGTTCATTTTTTCTCCTCCTAACTTCTAACTTTTAATTTTTAAGTTTAAAAAAGTTTTCTTCTCCCCTAAAACTCTCCGAGAAATAATCCGATCAATGAAGGGGGTGGCACAGTTCATGGTTAAAATAGCATAGCTAACACCTTCGTTTGTAAAGCCAAAATAGCGGAAAATAATAATAAAAACGCCAATGAGAAACGCATAAATATTTTGCCCTAATTTAGTGGTAGGGCTAGAGGCATAATCAGTTGCCATAAAAACGGCTCCTAATAAAAGTCCTCCGCCTAAAATTTGTCCTAAAACAGTAGAAAAATCAGCAAAATGTTCATTCCCACTAAAAATAAAGGCACCTACAGCTACAGTACCCATAATAATTAAGGGAATTCTAAGGGTGATAATTTTTTTCACTAGTAAAATAATCAAACCTATTAAAATGAGTAAGCTACTTGTTTCTCCTATTCGCCCACCTATGAATCCTAAAAAGGAATCTAGGAGTTCATCATTAGTTGGACTAGTCAGTTTCATTTGGGCTAAAGGAGTCGCTTTTGTCACAGCCTCTGGTAGAATTCTGGCAAATGGAGGATTGGGCCAACTAATTTTAAACATATCATTAAAAAATAAGCCTACTAATAAAGCTCGTCCACCAAGAGCAGGATTTAAAAAGTTAAAGCCTAAGCCACCAAAAAATTCTTTTACCACAATAATGGCAAAAATTCCTCCAATGACCGGAAAATACCAAGGAGCAGAAGGGGGAAGATTCATGGTCATTAAAAGAGCCGTAACCACACAGCTTAAATCCCAAGTTAATTTTTTATGCAAAAGTTTAAACCAAATAATTTCACATAACTGACAGGTTAGAATAGCAATTAAATATAAAAGATAAACGCGTCTCCCAAAAAGATAGCCAGAAAAAATAATAATAGGTGTAAGAGAAATAATGACCCAAAACATAATTTTTCTTGTGGAATCACTAGCTAAAATGTGAGGGGAGTTTTGCATATTTTCAGGATTCATTTTTTGCCAACTCCCTTCTGATTTGTTTGACTTTTTGTCCAGCGGTATAAATATTTCCCGCTAAATTTCTTTTTGCAGGACAAACATAAGTGCAACAGCCACAATTAATACATGCATCTGCTCTTAACTGGTCACAAGAAAACAGGTCATCATTGCGATAAGCCAGATCAATATTTTGCGGTTCTAAACGCACAGGGCACGCCAGGACACAACGATTGCAACGAATGCACGGATTTTCTTTTAAAAAATCCGCATGGTCTGCATTTAATATAATTAAACCATTGCTGCCTTTGGTTAAAGGAAGTTTTAAATCCGTCACTAGTTTTCCCATCATAGGACCACCATGAATGATTTTTTTAATTTCTCCAATGGTCCCCCCACAAAAATTAATTAAATCCTCACAACTTGTTCCAAATGGAAAGCGAATGACTTGAGGATTTTTTACATCTCCTGTGACCGTTACATAACGATGAGTGAGGGATTTTCTTTCAGCGACACTTTCATAAATAGCAAAACTAGTCGCTACATTAATCACTACAGCACCAGTGTCTATAGGAAGACTGCCTTGAGGAATTTCTCTATTAATTAAACTTTCAATTAGTTGCCCCTCGCCACCTTGAGGATAAATGACTGGAAGAGCAATCACCTTACAGTTAGAAATGTTTTTACACGCTTCACTCATTGCTGCAATAGCTAAAGGTTTATCTTCTTCAATCCCAATTAAAATTTCTTTGGCAGAAAGAATTTTTTTAACAATTAAAGCTCCTTGTAAAATTTTTTCACTTTCTTTTTCCATTAAAAAATCATCGGAGACAATGAAAGGCTCACATTCTGTGCCATTTAAAATAAGATAGTCTACTGGTTTACTCCCTGCACTTAACTTAATATGCGTAGGAAAAGTTGCCCCTCCAAGACCCACAATTCCCCCTTGGCGAATGGCTTTTTTGGGGGGGAAATCTTCAGGAATAAAATTTTCATGAAGAAATTTTTCTGAGACATTGTGCCTTGAAGAATTTTCAGCAGAAATTTTTTCAATCACGACAGCACTTTGAGTGTTCCCATTTAAACTAGGGATTTCTGTAATAGCAGTTACTGTTCCAGTCATGGAAGCATGAACGTGACCGGAAATATCTTGAGGACTTTTAGCGATTACTTCTCCTTGTAAAACTATATCACCAACATTTACAACTAATTCATTCGAAGCACCAATATGTTGATCAAAAGGAATGGTTACTTTTTCAGGGGTAAAATCAACCACCCTACGCTCTTTTATTTTAAATAATTTTTTTAAATCATTAGATCGCTTATCAAATAAAATACCACCGGAAAAAGCTGATTTTTTCATAGGGACGCCTCCTTTTATTAGTACTTTCTAATTTTAGAGTATCATGGATGAAAAAATTCTAAAAGTAATAACTCAATGGGAAAAGAGAAGGAAACATTGGAAAGGAACACAATGATATCTATTCCCTTAACTCTTAATAAACGGCGCTCCAAAAGCAACTTTTTATATCTGGGAGTTAAACACTTTTATCTAAACCTCTTTAACCTTTAGTAATAAGTGACCCAACTTTGCAATTTCTGCAAAAAATGCTAATATTAGAACAAACGTTTGAATTAAGGGTGAGAAAATGAATCAAACTATCAAAAATAAATTAGCCCTTTTACCAGATCTTCCTGGATGTTATTTAATGAAAAATAAGGAAGGTGTGGTTATTTATGTTGGTAAGGCTAAAATTTTAAAAAATCGCGTTCGTTCTTATTTTACTGGGAGTCACAACACAAAAACGGAACGTCTAGTAGCTGATATCGAAGACTTTGAATATATTGTGACTGAATCTAATATTGAAGCCCTGCTTTTAGAAATTAATTTAATTCATCAGTATGATCCAAAATATAATATTATGTTAAAGGATGATAAAAGTTATCCTTTTATAAAAATTACCCACGAAAAATACCCTCGTTTGTTAATTACCCGAAAAGTTTTAAAGGATAAGGGAACTTATTTTGGACCTTATCCAGATGTAGGGGCAGCTAATGAAACGAAAAAATTATTGGACCGACTTTTTCCTTTAAGAAAATGCAATAATAAAAAAGAACCTTGCTTGTATTACCACTTAGGTCAGTGTTTGTGTCCTTATGTTTTTAATGTGGATCCGAAGGTTTATGGGGAAATGGTAGAAGAAATTAAAAAATTTTTCAATGGGGGCTACGTTACTTTTCAAAAAGCACTATTAGAAAAAATGAATGTAGCAGCTAGTGAGTTAAATTTTGAAAAAGCCGCAGAACTAAGAGATCAAATTAAAGCCATTGACACAGTCATGACGAAACAAAAAATGACCAATACGGATTTAGTGAATCGGGATGTTTTTGGTTATGCAGTGGATAAAGGCTGGATGTGCGTCCAAGTGTTTTTTGTGCGCCAAGGAAAATTAATTCAGCGGGATGTATCCTTATTTCCTTTTTACAATGAACCAGAGGAAGATTTTTTAACCTATGTGGGACAGTTTTACCAAAAATCAGAACACATTGTTCCTAAAGAAGTATTAATTCCAGATGACATTGACCAAGAAAGTGTGGAAGCACTGGTTAAAACAAAAGTGCTGCAGCCAAAACGAGGAGAGAAAAAACAATTAGTCGCTTTAGCCAATAAAAATGCGATGGTCGCGTTGCAACAAAAATTTGATTTAATCACTAAAAAAGAAGAGCGAGTCACTGGAGCCTTGGAGCGTTTAGGAGAAGCGATGAATTTACCTACACCTAATCGCATTGAAGCTTTTGATAACTCGAATATTATGGGAACGTCTCCCGTGTCTGCCATGGTAGTTTTTTTAGATGGGGTTCCTGCGAAAAATGAATATCGCAAATTTAAAATAAAAACAGTCGTGGGACCAGATGATTATGCTTCCATGCGAGAAGTCATTTATCGTAGATATTCTCGCGTAGTAAAAGAAGGCTTGCCTTTACCAGATTTAATTTTAATCGATGGGGGAAAAGGTCAAGTGGATGCTGCAAGAGAAGTCTTAGAAAATCAATTAGGTTTAGATTTACCGATTGCTGGTCTTGCCAAAAATGATCAGCATAAAACTAGCGAACTTTTATTTGGACCTGATTTAGCAGTGGTTCCTTTAAAAAGAAATTCCGCTGAGTTTTTCTTACTACAACGCATTCAAGATGAAGTTCACCGAT
>CAMJVA010000128.1 GCA_946409145.1 uncultured Enterococcus sp.
TTAATTCAAATTTTATCTCGTAGAACGAAAAATAATCCAGTATTAGTGGGAGAACCTGGGGTAGGGAAAACTGCTATTGCTGAAGGACTTGCCCAACGTATTATTAGAGGCGATGTGCCAGAAGATATGAGCCAAAAAAGATTAATGATGCTTGATATGGGTTCATTAGTAGCAGGAACGAAATATCGGGGAGAGTTTGAAGATCGTTTGAAAAAAATCATTGATGAAATTTATCATGATGGAAACGTGATTTTATTTATTGATGAACTCCACACTTTAATTGGAGCTGGAGGTGCTGAAGGGGCCATTGATGCTTCAAATATATTAAAACCAGCCCTAGCTAGAGGAGAATTACAAACTATTGGAGCAACCACTTTAAATGAATATCAAAAATATATTGAAAAAGATTCTGCTTTAGAAAGACGTTTTGCTAAGGTACAAGTGGATGAACCAACACCAGAAGAAGCAGAAGAAATTTTACAAGGATTGAAAAAACGTTACGAAGATCATCACCATGTTACCATTACAGATGAAGCCGTTCATGCAGCAGTAAGTTTATCCGTTCGCTACATTAATTCTCGACAATTACCAGATAAAGCCATTGATTTAATTGACGAATCTGCAGCGAAAGTTCGCTTAGAAGAAGCGGATGAACCAACAGAAGTTTCTTTATTGAAAGAAAAAGTAGATCATTTAGCAAAACAAAAAGAAGAAGCTATTGAAAATCAAGACTTTGAAAAAGCCGCTAAATTTAGAAAAGAAGAAAAGAAACAAGGAGAAAAACTCCAACAACTAATGGCCAAAGAAGCTAAAAAAGCCACAGGTTACGGGAATTTAGTAACAGGTGAAGATGTGGCTACTGTTGTTTCTCAGTGGACAGGGGTTCCTTTGCAACAATTAGAGAAAAAAGAAAGTGAACGTCTTTTAGATTTAGAAAAGATTTTACATGAAAGAGTTGTAGGACAAGATGAAGCAGTGAAAGCCGTGGCTAGAGCCATTCGCCGTGCCCGCTCTGGACTGAAAGATCCTAATCGTCCCATTGGTTCATTTATGTTTCTTGGACCAACTGGGGTAGGGAAAACAGAATTAGCTAAGGCTTTAGCTCAAGCAATGTTTGGTTCAGAAGATGCCTTAATTCGGGTGGATATGTCTGAGTTTATGGAAAAATATAGTACCTCTCGTCTTATTGGCTCCCCTCCAGGTTATGTGGGATACGAAGAAGGGGGACAATTAACAGAAAAAATCCGACAAAAACCATATTCTGTTGTTTTACTAGATGAAGTGGAAAAAGCTCATCCAGATATTTTTAACCTGTTATTACAAGTATTAGATGACGGCTATTTAACCGATGCCAAAGGTCGCAAAGTGGACTTTAGAAATACTATTTTGATTATGACTTCAAACGTTGGGGCAACACAATTACGAGAAGAAAAAAATGTTGGTTTCAATGTAGTAGATGCATCAAAAGACTTTAAAGCCATGCAAAAACGTATTTTAGAAGAGTTGAAAAAAGCCTTCCGTCCAGAATTTTTAAACCGCATTGATGAAACAGTGGTCTTTAAATCCTTAGACAAAGAAGAACTTCACGAAATTGTGAAAATTATGAGTAAGAGCATTATTAAACGTTTGAAAGAACAAGACGTCACCGTGAAAATTACTCCAAGTGCCATTGATGTCATTGCTAAAGTGGGCTTTGATCCAGAATATGGCGCAAGACCTATTCGTCGGGCTTTGCAAAAAGAAGTGGAAGATCGTTTAAGTGAAGCCTTATTATCTAACCAAATTTCTCTAGGAGATTCCGTAACCATTGGAGCTTCTAAAGGAAAAATTACCTTAAATGTAAAAAACAACGATAATAAAAAAGTTTTGGTTAAAGTAGATTAACGTATTTTTAGCTGAAATAAAAAGAAGTTTCTGGAATTTCCAGAAGCTTCTTTTTTTGTAATTTCTTTTCAAATAATCTGCCTTTTTTTCAAACTCTCTTTAAAAGTAAAAAAACCTGTGATAAGATGATGGAAGTTATTAAAAGGAGGCATGAAAATGATTGAAATTACTGCCACAGTTAACTCCTTAAACCAAGGGAAAGCTTTAATGGCAACAGATATTCAAAGTATTTACTTTGGCATGGAAGAATTTGGCTTAAGATTAGGCAATAGTTTTACTTTAGAAGAACAAGAGCAATTGATTAAATTAGCTCATTTAAATAATAAAAAAGCAACCGTCGCTGTTAATGGCATTATGCACCCGGAAAAAATGAAAAAAATTCCAGCATATTTAAAATTTTTAAAAGAAAATAATGTGGATGCCATTGTGATTGGAGATCCAGGAATTATTTATTTAATGCATCAATTAGATTTATTTATTCCTTTTTTATACGATGGGGAAACTTTAGTGACCTCTTCTTCTCAAATTAATTTTTGGGTGAAAAAAGGAGCAAAAGGAGCCGTTGTAGCGCGAGAAGTTCCTTTTGATGAATTGAAAATTATGAGTGGAAATTTAAATGGTTTTGGGGAAATCCAAGTTTTTGGTCCAACGTGCATTCATCAATCAAAACGCCCTTTATTACAAAATTACTTTAACTACATTGATGTGAATGAGAAAAAAGATCAATCTCGGGAATGGTTTTTATCAGAGCCTAAAAAACCAGAAACTCATTATGCTATTTATGAAGATAGTCATGGGACACACATTTTTGCTAATAATGATTTAAACTTAATGCCAGTACTTCCAGAGTTAGTGCAATATGGCTTTACTCATTGGAAATTAGATGGTTTATTTACTCCAGAAGAAAATTTTATTGAAGTAGTAGAAAATTTTGTAGAAGCTAAAAAGCATTTAGAAAATAATTCTTGGAATACTTCAGTGAAAGATCATTTAAAAGGAGAAATTAGACGCTTGCATCCAGCTAAAAGAGGATTAGATTTAGGATTTTTCCCCTTGGATCCAGCAACGATTAAGTAAAGAGAGGATTGAACCATGGTACACAACTTAAAACGTCCTGAGGTTTTAGCACCTGCTGGGACTTTAGAAAAATTAAAAACAGCGATTTTATATGGGGCAGATGCCGTTTATATTGGAGGAAATGCTTACTCTTTAAGAACGAGAGCCGGTAATTTTACTTATGAAGAAATGGCAGAAGGTTTAGCGTTTGCTAGAAGTCACAATGCAAAAGTTTATGTAGCAGCGAATATGGTGACTCATGAAGGAAATGAAAAAGGCGCCGGAGAATTTTTCCGGAAACTAAGAGACATTGGCATTGATGCAGTGATTGTTTCTGATCCTGCTTTAATTGAAATTGCCATTACCCAAGCTCCAGGTCTAGCGGTACATTTGTCTACGCAAGCTTCTGCTACTAACTGGGAAACTTTGGAATTTTGGAAAAATGAAGGATTAGAACGGGTAGTTTTAGCTCGGGAAGTGTCCTTAGAAGAAATTAAAGCCATTCGTGCTAAAACGGATATTGAAATTGAAGCCTTTATTCACGGCGCCATGTGTATTTCTTATTCTGGCAGATGCACTTTATCTAATCATATGTCCTTAAGAGATGCCAACAGAGGAGGCTGTTCTCAGTCTTGCCGCTGGAAATATGAATTATACGATATGCCTTTTGGGGAAGAAAGACGTCCTTTAAAAGGAAAAGTAGCGGAAGAATTTTCCATGAGCGCAGTAGACATGGCTATGATTGAACACATTCCAGAACTCATTGAAGCAGGAGTGAATAGTTTTAAAATTGAAGGACGAATGAAATCCATTCATTACGTATCCACTGTCTCTAACGTCTATAAAGCTGCTGTAGATAGTTATATGGAAGATCCAGAACATTATGTGTTAAAACAAGAATGGGTGGACGAATTATGGAAAGTGGCTCAAAGAGAATTAGCTACTGGATTTTACTTTGACACTCCCACAGAAAATGAACAATTATTTGGCCCAAGAAGAAAAATTCCCGTGTATAAATTCATTGGAGAAGTTATGGCGTATAATGAAGACACAAAAATTGCCACTATTCGCCAACGGAATCATTTTTCTGTGGGAGATGAAATAGAATTTTATGGTCCAGGTTTCCACCATTTTGAACAAACTGTTGAAGAAATGGTCAATGAAGATGGAGAAAGTATTATGAGAGCCCCAAATCCTATGATGATTTTACAAATGCCTGTAAAAGAAGTGGTTCATGTGGGAGATATGATTCGGAAGAAAAAATAATTTTTTCAAGTAGCTGCACAGATGATTTTAGAAAAATTAAAAGGACAAGGAAAAACTTTTCAAGCTTTTCATGTACCAGAAAACTATCAAGA
Organism: uncultured Enterococcus sp.; assembly: GCA_946409145.1. Taxonomy (GTDB): domain Bacteria; phylum Bacillota; class Bacilli; order Lactobacillales; family Enterococcaceae; genus Enterococcus_J. The sequence goes on from CAMJVA010000128.1 coordinate 4,299, forward strand.
AGAGCTTTCTGGTTTTCCCAAAGAGAAATCCTATGATTTAATCTTGAATTTTGTCTATTCTTTAGAAGAAATGGATGTCATTTTACAAAAAACTTTTCAAGAACAAGCTTTAAATAAAGGCGGTCGTCTTTATTTTGCTTATCCGAAACTTTCCAGTAAAAAATATGCTGGTATTCATCGGGATGCTATTTTTCCTTTTTTAAAAGTGGACGATGCCACAGGTTTAATTGCAGGACTTCCTTATCGTTTTAATCAAATGCTAAGTTTAGATGAAGATTTCACTTTAATTGGCGTGAAATACGATGAAAAACCTAAAAAAGCAGTGAATCGAGTGGAAGATTATGAAAAATTTGTACCAGAACTTAAAGAAAAAATTAGCGCAGCAAATGAAAAAACTGGCGAATTTTTCGCTAGTTTAACCATGGGCTATCAAAAAGATTGGGCGCGTTTTTGTTATTCAGCTAAACAAGAAAAAACAAGAGT
>CAMJVA010000129.1 GCA_946409145.1 uncultured Enterococcus sp.
GAACGCAAAAATCTTATCCAAGGGCAGAAGAATTAAAAGAATTAATTTAGTTAAATAGTTTATAAAATAAGCACTCCCTGTAAGAAGTATTTTCCCTGATTTCTTACAAGGAGTGCTTTTGTACTAGTGAAATTTCTACTTGCAAAAATGCATAGAAGTTCTTTTTAAGGTATAATAAAAGAAAAAAAGGAGAGGATAAAATGTTTTTTAAAGGATCAGAATTACCTGTGACACAAGTGGACAGTAATACAACAAGAAAAGTTTTGGCTTATGGTGACGGTCTCATGAACGCTTTAATTACTTTTGCCAAAGCAGAAGATAAAGAAATTCCTTTTCATCACCATGAACATGTTCAAACAACCTATGTTTTAAAGGGAAGTTTTAAATTTGCCATTGATTATCCTGCAGGCCGGGAGGAAAAAATTGTTACAGCAGGGGATGCTATTTATTTTCCAGCTAACATTCCTCACGGTTGCATTCCTCTGGAAGATGAGAGCCAACTGTTAGATTCCTTTTCCCCAATTCGAGAAGATTTCTTATAAAAATAAGTGAATAGGAGTTAAAAAATGTCCGAGACACTAGAACTTTTATTTACTTTAGATGAAGGATATATTCCTCCTTTAAAAGTGGCTTTAAAATCAATTTATGAAAATAATGCAAAAGAAAATTTTCGAATTTGGTTAGTCCATGAACATATTTCAAAGGAAAAATTAATGGAAGTTCAGGCTTTAACTGATAGTTTCCATTGGGAATTTCAAAATGTTCAAGTAGATGGGAGCCGCTTTTCAGACGCTCCAACACAAGAACGTTATCCAAAAGAAATGTATTTTCGCCTTCTAGCTGGAGAAATTTTACCCCAAGAACTAAAAAAAGTTTTGTATCTTGATCCAGATATTTTGGTGATTAATCCTTTGCGTCCTTTATGGGAAAAAGAGATTAGTGACTATTTATTGACTGCGTCCACGCATATTGGAGTGGTGGATGTTACTACAGCGGTGAATAATTTGCGTTTAGATACTGACCATGGGTATTATAATTCAGGGATTATGTTAATGAATTTAACCAAGGCGCGAGAAATTATTAAATGGGAAGATATTTTAAAAACCCTTGAAAAGTATGGGCATTATTTAATGCTACCTGATCAAGATATTTTAAATCATTTATATGGAAAATATATTTTGGAAGTACCAGATGAAATTTGGAATTATGATGCGAGAAATTATGGGACTTATTTCATTCGAAGTTTAGGAAAAATGGATATTCAATGGGTCATGAAAAATACAAGTATCCTTCATTTTAATGGAAAACCTAAGCCTTGGAGTCCAAAGCATGATAATCGTTTTACTGCCTTATATTTAAACTATCAAAATTTATTAGAAACAAGAAATTAAAAAAATTCCTAGGAAAATGACCTTCTGAAAAATCAGAGGGAAGTAATTCCTAGGAATTTTTTATTTTTCTGGAGCTAATCCACGTAAAATAATATCAGAAAAAGCTTGAGTATAGGGAGGAAGTTGTTGATAAATGTCTGGTTGTCCCATACCATTAATTAAGGTTTGAAAGAAGAGTAAAAGAAATTCATCAGTATATTTTTCATCCACAGCTCCTTCTTTTTTACCTTGATTAAAAATTTGAAGCATTAAGGAAAAACTTTCTTGAGTATATTTTTCCATGATTTTTGCCAGTTTCGGATCGTCTTTTTGCGTGTAAATTTTCATTAAATCATTGTAAAACTGTGGTTCGACTTTTCCTAAAGAATCTACTTTAATTTGGGTCATGGCAGAAAAAACTTCTTTAAAAGATAGTCCTTTTTCCATGAGAGAAAAGGCAGGTTCTCGCATTTTTTCAATAAAATCAATAAAGACTTCGACGATTAAATTTTCTTTATTTGTAAAATATTTAAATAAAGTTGCTTTTGAAACGTGAGCTAGTTTAGCGACTTTATCAGTAGTTAGATTTTCCATACCTTTGGGAGAATTCATTAAACTAAAAGCAGCAGCTAAAATTTGTTGTTTTTTTTCTTCTGCTCTTTTTTCAAAACCGTTCATGTTAGTTCCTCCTTTTTTTCTATTATAGCAGAAAAATTTTAAAAAATATGAACTATTTTATTTTTTTTAGTTCATAAATTCTTGACAAAGGAAATGAGAAAGCATAAGATAGGGCTCGTAATAAAATTCCTAGGAAAAAAAGAAATTTATAAAGGAGAAAAAAACATGGAAGAGATTATTAAAGTATCTCATCTTAAAAAAAATTTTGGTAAAACAACAGCTTTAAGTGATGTTACTTTTACTGTAAATGCTGGAGAAGTGGTGGGCTTTATTGGACCAAATGGTGCGGGAAAATCCACGACGATTCGTACTTTGTTAGGGATTATTGAAAAAAGTGGTGGTCAAGCAACGATTTTTAATAAAGATGTTTGGAAAGAAAGTTTAGCTATTCATGAAAAAATTTCTTATGTTCCAGGAGACGTGGCCTTATGGGGAAATCTCACAGGAGGAGAAATTATTGATTTATTCATGAGTCTTCACGGTCATGGAGATAAAAAACAAAGAGATTATTTAATTAAACGCTTTGAACTAGATCCTAAGAAAAAAGCCAAAAGTTATTCTAAGGGGAATCGGCAAAAAGTAGGACTAATTGCTGCTCTTTCTGTAGCTTCAGAGTTGTATATTTTTGATGAACCTACTTCAGGACTGGATCCTTTAATGGAAGCTGTTTTCCAAGAAGAAGTCGCTAAATTAAAACAAGCTGGGAAAGCCATTTTACTTTCTTCTCACATTTTATCAGAAGTGGAACATTTAGCAGATAAAGTGGTGATTATTCGTCAAGGAAAAGTCGTGGAATCAGGCACCTTAGATGAATTGCGCCACTTAACGAGAAGTACTTTTACAGTGAGAACAAAAGACGATGTGACTCAGCTTAAAACTCTTACTGGAGTGTATGATTTTGTCGTAAAAGATAATGAAGCAAAATTTTCCGCTGATAATACTCAAATGAACGCTATTTTACTTGCTGCAACGAAATTAACTGTGGAAAAATTTGAAGTCACACCGCCGACTTTAGAAGATTTGTTTATGCGCCATTATCAGGGGGTGTAGCTATGAGTGAAAAATTTGCCAACACGGGAATTTTATTCCGTCATTTTTTAAAACGGGACTGGAAAAAAATAATTATTTGGCTATTAGGTTTAAGTTTATTTTCTGGGGCATATTTACCAGCCTTTGAAGAAATTGCTAAAGGGAGCGGCCTTTTAGGCATGTTTGAAACCATGCAAAACCCAGCAATGATTGCTATTGTCGGACCCACTCCTATTACTACTGGTAGCGACTATACAATTGGAGCTATGTACGGACAAGAAATGCTTTTATTTTGCGCCTTGTTTGCCGCTATTATTTCTGGTCTTCATGTAGTGAGCCATACTCGTAAAGAAGAGGAAGCTGGATTAATGGAATTAGTGCGTTCTTTTAAAGTTGGACGCTTGGCTAATTCTTTAGCTTTAATGCTAGAAATTTTACTTATTCATTTACTGCTGGTAGTGGTAACTTTTGGAATTATGATGAGTTTTTCAATTCCTACTGTAACTACTTCTGGGGTGTTAGTTTTTTCTTTAGCTTTAGGATATGCTGGAATTTTAGGCGGAGTCTTAGGCTTAATTTTTGCTCAAATTATGACCACTTCCACTGGGGCCAATGGAGCTTTTCTTGGAGTGTTAGGGGGATTATATTTACTTCGGGCAACAACAGATATTAGTCAGCTCTCCTTATCAAAAATAAATCCTTTAAGTTGGACTTATTTAACTTATCCTTTTACTGAAAATAGAATTTGGCCCTTAATAGCAGGAGCTATTTTAAATATTTTCCTTTTAGGTGTGGCCTTTGTCTTAGAAGGAAAAAGAGATTTAGGGGCAGGTTATTTACCTGAAAGAGAAGGAAGAGCAACAGCTAAAAAATCCTTACTCTCTGTTTTTGGTTTATTAACGCGTTTAAATCGCGGCATGATCTTTGCTTGGCTTATTACTTTTTTAGTAATGGGAGCAGCTTATGGCTCTATTTATGGGGACATGCAAAGCTTTTTAGAAAGCAATGAGTTAATGAAAGCCATGTTCACCCAAAGTGGTAGTTCCCTTGAGGCAACTTTTACAGGCACAATTATGACGGTAATTGTTTCTTTAGGCATGATTTTACCCATTGCTGTGATTAATAAAACTTTTCATGAAGAAAGTACCGGTCGCTTTAGTCAATTATATGTGTCAAAAATGACCAATAAAAAATTATACATTCAAACGATGATTTTAGCTTTTCTCGTTGGAAGCTTGGGTATTTTTCTAGGTACAGTTGGGTTAGGTGGAGCTGCTATTTCTTCTATGGGAAAAAATCCCCCAATCAATTGGAGTGATTTTTTCTTAGGCGGGTTTAATTATTGGCCAGTGTTGCTATTTTTCATGGGTCTTTCTGGTATTTTTCTTGGATTTAAACCAAGTTTTGGAAAAATAGTGTATGGTTATTTAGGTTATTCTTTTGCCTTAAATTATTTTTCGGGAATTTTAAATCTTCCTTCTTGGTTACAAAAAACAGATATTTTAAGCTGGTTTAAAAAAGTCCCTGCAGAAAAAATTTCTTGGTCAGCTTTACTAGTAGTTTCTCTCATTGGTCTGGTGTTAATTTTTCTAGGTTTTCTAGGTTATGTAAAAAGAGATCGACAAGAAAGTATTTAAAATAAAAAAAGCGTCGCGAC
>CAMJVA010000130.1 GCA_946409145.1 uncultured Enterococcus sp.
CTGGATGGGTTAAGGACTTAATTGCTGGTCGAGAATGTAGGCAATCAGGTGAAAAACTAGAAGAATCCATATAATTTTGGTTCACCCCTTTGAGACTTAATTAAATCAAAAAGGGGTGCAAAATGATAATTTTACCCCTTTAATAGTTGCATTTGTTAAATCGTATAAAACTTATGTGGTAACTCATGTAGAGTGTGTGGTTTTATTACAAAAAAAGTAAGTTTTATTGAACCTTAAATAATTTCACTGAATATTTAGTTTAATAGAAAAAAATAATCAATGAGAAAATGAGAAGCGACGAGTTGAACCTGTATTGCTGAAATTTTTACTGCTGTTAACTACAAAGAAAACTTGAAAGGTCATAAAAAGGGAGTTACTCTTCTTTTTTAATTACGTAACACGACTACCTCGATTCATTTTCGTTACTTATTAGAATAATGAGGTTTAATTTTGCTCACTTTATGAGGAAAAACAATATTGTTACCGAGAGTAACAGGAATGTGACTCTCGGTTTCTTGTGTCTCATAAAATGATTGTCATAAGATGAGTGTGCAATTAAATTGCAATTCATAGTAGGAGGTCATCAAAATGACATTAGGTGAAAAATTAAAAGAAGAACGAAATCAAACTGGTCTCTCTCAAGAAAAATTGGCAGAGAAATTAAATATTTCAAGGTCGGCAGTCGCAAAATGGGAAAGAGATAAAGGAATTCCTGATGTTGTTAATTTAAAAAGTCTGGCTCATTTGTTCAATGTGTCCATTGATTACTTACTTGCTGAAGAAGGAGACACTGTTTTAGAAACTCTGCCTATGAAAAAGCCTGAAAAAATATACATCACAGAGACAAAAGATAAAGTTGAAAAACTTCCAGAATATGAAGGTTATTTGTGCTCAATGGAGTTAACAGGGTGGAACGATGGCGTTTCAAATGGAATTATTTTAGGACAAGACAGTGATTTTATTTACTATAAAAGAATTGAAAAAAGAAAATCATTTCTCGGGATGCTAGGAAAAAAATATATTACAGCTATAAAAAAAGATAAAGCATATAAGACTGAAGCTCATAGTGAATTTATTAACAAATTTTATTTTGTAAATAAGCATGTTCAGCTTGAAATGGCGCTTAAAGAAGGACTGCTAAAAGGATTTCTGGACTTTTCTAATGATGACTATCGAGATGTCATTATTAAAGAGTTTACTGAAAAAGAAGTAAGGATTGCTTTTGGAAAAATACTTCCTACAACAAATATTACTAAAATAGAAGAGTTGTCAACTTAATTAAAGAAATCAACTACTGAAACCATTGAAATATTTTACTCAGCTATGACAGATAAAATCATTTTGAAAACATGTGAAAATATTAAAATAAGCACTTTTTGCTCTTTTATGAGAATTTGGACTGGGGTCTGAATTCTTTTTTTATTTACCTAAAAGGTAAAATATAAGATAATAAGGATAATTGTTATTAAAAGTAAGTTTTAAATAAAGTAGGAAAAAAATAATTTTTAATTGTAGAAGCAAAAGGAGAAAAATGGAATATACCGAATATACCAAAGAAGAGTTACAAGAAGCCAAAAGACAAATTGATTCCACTCTTCATAAATTAAGAGCCACTGTTAAGACATTGGAAGCAAAAGAAAACGTCACACGATATAAATCACAAATTACTTTGGCTAAAAGAAGAATTTTAGCTTTTGAAATTGCCAATGAATTAATTGCCGAAAAATTAAATCAAAAGGAGTAATCTATGTTAATTGCTATTATTGGAGAAAATTGTAGTGGAAAATCAACCTTAGCTGCTGAAATTCAAAAGGAAATTTCAGGAGAAATCATCACTGGGAAAGATTATTTAAGAATGGCAAAATCAGAAAAAGAAGCAGAAAATTTATTTAAAGAAAAACTTCAAAGAGCTGTTACTGGTGACAATCTTTTTTATGTAATTTCAGAGATGGAACAGTTAAACTTTTTGCCTGATGAAACTGTTAAAATTTTAGTCAAAGAGAATCTTTCTACTATTTTAAAACGGTTCTCCCAGAGAATGAAGGGCAATCTTCCAGCACCAGTGGAAGAAATGCTCCGAAAAAAACATGGAATGTTTGATAATATTTCCTACGATTATCTCTATGAAGGGGAAAAAAGCGAACCAGCTGATCTTATTAAAATGCTTAAAGATAGGGAGTATGGAAGATGAAATAATAAAAGCATGAGAAAGACGGACACACCGTTTTCTCATGCTTTGCTTTTTAATAGTCATAGGAAAAATTTTGATCAGGAAGATTTTTATCCTGCAAAATAAAATCTACATATTCTTTTAAGAATTCTGAATGTTCTTTTAAAAGTTGGTAGCCATTTTCTAACTTGATGTTGGCTACTTCTTCATCACTTAAAAAATCAGCGCCTTTAAAGTAATTCACATTCCCTTTAGCTACGAGATTAGCTACTGGGTCAAGAATTTTTTTATCATAAATACCTTTATCCAATAAATCTTGGTAAGCCAAACGTTCTCCGTCTGTATAAAAAAGTTTTTCTAAATAATTATCATGATTCAAAAGTGTTTCCTTTAAGTCACTGGGTAAATCCTTATTTTCTTTAGCCCAAGTAGAAACACTAATGGTTTTTCTTTCATAATTTAATTTGTCTTTTGAAAGAGTTAATTCCCCGTATCCGTGATCAATAATTCCATAAGAACTAGTGACAATTTCGGTCATTTTATTTTCAGTCATAATATCTTGTGCGTGAATATGTCCAGAAAAAATAAGAGGAACATGATACTTTTGCAAAAGTTTTTGGACTTCTTCTGTATTATTCAAAACGAATCCTTGATACACAAGAGGATTATGCTTGAATACATTATGATGGGTGAATATAAGAACTTTTTGTTTTTTTTCTTTAGCTTCTTGTAATTGTTTTTCTAACCAAGTTAAAGTAGACGCACGAATTTTTCCAGCAGTGGTAGGTTGACTTGTACTGTCATCTAGACTGTAAAGATTGCTATCGAGCATAATGAACCGATAGTTGTTCTGGATTTTAAGACTATAACTTAAATCTTCTGGAGCTTGAGAAAGACTTTCTTCATAGCCATCTGAAAAAATTTTTTTAAAGTCTTTAGGGGAAATTTGCGCTGTTTTTTCTTGTTTGTCTCCTTGATATTTTCTTGCCCAGCCATCGTGAATATCATGATTTCCAGGAAGAGTATAAAGAGAAATTCCCGCTTTTTTTAAAGGAGAAAGAATTTTTTTCATCACTTCAGCACTAATTTTTTCACCATTTAACGTTAAATCTCCAGTAATAATAACACCCGCTGGTTTTTTCTTTAAAGTTTCTGTCACAAAAGCTTCTAAGCTTTCTTTTTGGTAGTCTAAATCCTTTCCTGCTGCCGTTCTTTTTATTAAAGAAAAAGCTTTGCCCTCATCATGTAGTTCAGGGGCTAAAAAGTGCGGATCTGATAAAATAAAAAAAGTTTCTTTTTCAGCACTCTTTTGCTGATCTTTTGGAAAAATTGTTGGTTTTATTATAAAAAATAGTCCCAAAATAATGACTAAAAAGACGAAGAGAGTGAATACATCTTTTTTCTTCATATTATCCCTCATTTCAAGAGCTATGGTAACATGAAAAGAGAGTAAACAAAAGTTTCCCACTACAAAAAAATCCGCCATTTTTGGCGGATTTTCTTAATTAGTATGACTTTGACCAAATTTTTGTACAATTTCTTGTACTTCATTTTCAAATTGTGGGTTAATTAAAGATAACATTTTTGGAGCAAATGAAGCTAAGTATTCCTTAGAAAATTCTCCAGTTTGTTGTTTAGTAAAAGACTCTATAAGAAGAGCTTTCATTTCATCGGTTTTTCCTTCTTGGGTCCGTTGTAAAATAAAATTGAAAAATTTTTCTTGTCCAGGATTCATTTTATTTCTCCTTTATGTGATAGACTTAGGCTCTTTGAATTTTACTGGGAAGAAAATTAATTGTCAAAGATAAACTATTTTGTAATAGGAAATGGTTGTACCAAAAATTAAAAGTAGCGTAAAATATGATTAATCATCTTAGAGGAGAATAATAATGCTTAGAAAAATGATGCTTAAGGATTTAGATGAAGTGATGACTATTTGGCTAGAGGCAAATTGTGTTGCCCATGATTTTATTTCATCTAAATATTGGTTAGATAATTACTCAGAAGTACGAAAAATGTTACCTGAAGCTCAAGTGACTGTTTTTGTAGAAAAAGGGGAAATTTTAGGATTTATAGGATTAGAAAATAATTATCTTGCTGGAATTTTTGTTAAGAAATCATCTCAAGGAAAAGGAATTGGAAAAAGTCTCTTAAATGAAGCGAAGAAAAGTAATCCTTCTTTGACCTTACATGTTTATCAGAACAATACTTCAGGAATAAATTTTTACTTTCATGAAGGATTTAAAATTTTAAAAGAAGATTTAGATGAATCTACAGGGGAAAAAGAGTGGGTGATGGTTTGGGAAAAATAATCATCCCCTGATTAAAGGAGCAATACATGAAAAATTATAAAATTGGTGATCAAGTAAAAGTGATAGTTGATCGTCCCTTAGGCAGTTTTCACCCAGAACACAAAGAATTATTTTATCCGCTTAATTATGGGTATATTAAAGATATGTTTGCTCCAGATGGAGAAGAACAAGATGTTTATATTCTAGGAGTGGATGTTCCTGTTGCAGAATTTTCCGGGACATTAATTGCTAAAATTCATCGTCTTAATG
>CAMJVA010000131.1 GCA_946409145.1 uncultured Enterococcus sp.
ACCGAGATCTACACTCTTTCCCTACACGACGCTCTTCCGATCTTGAAACAGATACGACCATTGCCGATCTCGTTGCCGACCTTAGAGCGCCCACTCCAACTGCTGCTGCTGAACTAGCCGTCCCTGTTTTAGTCGATGAGTTGCAAAAATTAAAAGAAAAAGAAGATCGCCTTTTTTATAGTATGCAAAAGTTACTCCACTTAAAAAATGAAACATTTAAACAAATTAAATCTTCTTATGTCTTGCAACAACCTCAAAGACTCTATGAAAGTCTCACAATGAAATTAGATTATACTAGCCAACAATTAATCCATAGTTTCCAACAATTTTTCCAAGAAAAAAATAAATCCTATGAAAAATTAAACCAAGAGCTTTTAAAACAAAATCCTACCCCTACTTTAATGTTAGCAAATCAAAAAGTACAACAAGGGGAAAAAGATTTAAAAAATGCCATGGAAAATTTATTCCAAACTAAAAACAATGAACTGAAAGAAACCATTCGAGCCATGGATTTACTTTCTCCTTTGAAAATTTTAGGTCGCGGCTATTCTTATGTGACAAAAGATGAAAAAATTGTGAAAGAAGCTAGTGATGTGGCAATGAACGATGAAGTAGTAATTCATTTAAAAAATGGTCAACTAAAAGGAACCATTACTGAAATTAATAAAGGAGAATAAAATGACAACAGAAAAAACTTTTGAAGAAAATTTGTTAGAATTAGAAGGCATTGTTAGAAAATTAGAAGCTGGAGATGTGCCTTTAGAGGAAGCCTTAGATGCTTTTCAAGCAGGCATTGCTTTAACTAAAAAACTCCAAAAAACCTTAAGCACTGCAGAAGAAACCTTAACTAAAATTATGACTGAAAATGGTGAAGAGCCTTTTGTAATTGAAGACCAAAAGTAGGAGGGCACTTATGGTAAAAGATGTTAAACAACCTTTAGAACGTTATATGGTAGCTTATCTTAAAAAAAATAGTTATCCTAAAAAATTACAAGAAGCCTTGTTATACTCTCTAGAAGCTGGAGGGAAACGCCTTCGTCCCATGTTAGTATTTCAAACAGTAGAAGCTTTTGGAAAAGAAGTGACTGAAGGAGTTTTAGCTTGTGGTGCGGCTCTAGAAATGTTACATACTTATTCTTTAATTCATGATGATCTTCCAGCAATGGATAATGATGATTTAAGACGAGGAGTCCCAACAAATCACAAAGTTTTCGGCGAAGCTTTAGGCATTTTAGCAGGAGACGGCTTGTTAACAGCGGCTTTTACCTTATTAGCTGAAAGTAATAATCCTCCTGAAGTGAAAGTGAAACTTTTACAACTTCTGGGAGAAAAAGCTGGAAACACAGGAATGATTGCTGGACAAACTCTAGATATTTTAAGTGAAGGAAAAGAGATTTCTTTAGGAGAATTAAAAGAAATTCATCGTTTGAAAACAGGGGAACTCTTGTCTTTTAGCTTTATGGCTGGAGGAATTTTAGCCAAAAAAAATGAAGAGACTCTTTTACTGTTAGAAAAAATTGGGGAAAAATTCGGTTTAGGTTTTCAAATTCGTGATGACCTGTTAGATGTTTTGGGAAATACTAAAACTTTAGGGAAAAATACCCAACAAGATGCTTTATTAAAAAAAGCCACTTATCCTGGACTTTTAGGAATTGACGGGGCAAAAGAGGCCTTAAGGGAAACCGTAAATGAAGTAAAAAACTTAATGGCACAACTAGATGATTTTTCTACTGACTATTTAGTAGCCGCCTTAGATAAATTAGAAAAAATTTAGGAGGGAATAATGACCAAAGAAAGAGTAGATGTACTGTCCGTTCAACAAGGCCTTTTTGAAACTCGAGAAAAAGCAAAACGAGGGATTATGGCAGGTCTTTTGTATGACGAAAATAATCAACGCTATGATAAACCAGGAGAAAAAATTTCCACTGAAAGTATTTTACATTTAAAAGGGGAAAAATTTCCTTTTGTTTCTCGGGGAGGATTAAAATTAAAAAAGGCTTTAGACGTCTTTTCTTTTTCTGTAAAAGATAAAATTCTCTTAGATATTGGTGCTTCTACAGGAGGGTTTACCGATGTGGCGTTACAAAATGGCGCCAAAATGAGTTATGCCTTAGATGTAGGATATAATCAGCTCGCTTGGTCTTTGCGCCAAGATCCAAAAGTTGAAGTCATGGAGCGCGTGAATTTCCGTTACAGTAAAAAAGAAGATTTTACTAAAGGACAACCAGAAGTAGCAACCATTGATGTGTCCTTTATTTCTTTACAGTTAATTTTGCCTCCTTTAAAAGAAATTTTGCCTGAAACTGGTGAAGTCATGGCGTTAGTGAAACCGCAATTTGAAGCAGGAAAAGAACAAGTAGGGAAAAAAGGCATTATTAAAGATCCTAAAGTCCATGAAGGAGTTTTAGAAGAGATTATTACTTTTTCAGAAAACTTAGGCTTTACTGTTTGCGATTTGGATTTTTCTCCCATTACTGGAGGACATGGAAATATTGAATTTTTACTCCATTTAAAAAATCAACCTTCCAAAGAAAAATTTTCCCGTGAAAAAATTTTAGATGTGGTAACGTGTGCTCATCACATTTTGCGTCATAGTTAGGGGGTTTTTATGTGAAAAAAAAAGAACGGCAAAAAAAATTAGCAGAACTAATGACCACGTATGAAATTACCCGCCAAGAAGATTTTGTAACATATTTAGCTAAAGAAGGGATTTCTGTAACCCAAGCGACTATTTCTAGAGACATTAAAGAGCTTCATTTAATTAAAGTCCCAGGAAGCAAGCAAGGCTATCGTTACAGTTTGCCAAAAGTGGTCAAGCCCAAAGAAGCCATGCTAAAACTCAAAAAAATTCTCGGTACTTCTTTAATTAATAGTGATCGAAAAGAAGCTTTTGTGGCTTTAAAAACCCAACCAGGCACTGCCTTTGCCTTAAGAAGTCTTTTAGAAGAAGTTTTTTCCGGAGAATTATTTACCTTATTGGCTGATGATAACCATCTTTTATTAATTGCCAACACCATAGAAGATGCTAAAAAGATTCAGGAACAATTAAATCTCTGGATCAGTTAGGAGGTTTTTATGTTAATTGAACTGAGAATTAAAGACTTTGCCATTATATCAGAGCTTTCTTTGAATTTTTCAGAAGGCATGACTGCTTTAACCGGTGAAACTGGAGCAGGAAAGTCGATTATTATTGATGCAGTAGGACTTTTATTAGGCTCAAGAGGCTCTAGTGATTACCTTAGAAAAGGGGCCAGTAAATGTACCTTAGAAGGCTTATTTTCTTTACCTGAGCAACCAGAATTTTTCGCTTTTTGTGAAGAAATTGGCTTGTCTTTAGAAGAGGAAGGACTCATTGTTCAACGAGAAATTTATCAAAATGGGAAAAATATTTGTCGTGTTAATGGACATTTAATGACCATTAATTTGTTAAAACAATTAGGTTTGTTTTTAGTGGATATTCAAGGACAACACGATCACCAAGAATTACTGCAAGCAGACAAACATTTGAACCTTTTAGATGATTTTTCTAAAAAAGAAATTGCCCCTAGTTTATTAGCTTATGAACAAGCTTATGAAGAATACAAAGGGTTAGAAAAAAAGGTCAAAAAAATTCGGGAGAATGAAAAAGCCTTTGCCCAACGGATTGATATGCTACATTTTCAAGTAGAAGAAATTGAAGAAGCTCATCTTTTACCCAATGAAGAAGAAGAGCTACTTTTAGAAAAAGCGCAGCTAAGTAATTTTCAAAAAATCGTGGAAACTTTAGGGGAAACTTATCAAAGCTTGAACATGGAACCGGCTGTTTTAGACCGTTTAGGTAATGCTATGGAAGCAATGGGAGACATTAGTGAATTTCATAGTAATTACGAGGAACTAACGAGTAATTTAAGTAATGCTTATTACGCTGTGCAAGAAGCTTTAGGACAAATTAATCATGAAATGGATAATTTAGAATGGGATGAAGAACGCTTCTTATTTGTGCAAGAACGTTTAGAACTCATTTATCAACTAAAAAGAAAATATGGCGAAACGATTCCTAGTATTTTAACTTATTTAGCAAATATTAAAGAAGAACTCGCTCAAAGCCAAGTCACTGATCCTAAAAAAATGACAGAAGCTTTAGAAAAAAGTTATGAGCTTCTTTTAAAAGAAGGAAAAAATTTACAAAAATTACGGGAAAAAGCAGCTAGAAAACTTGAAAAAGAAATTAAGCAAGAGTTAAAAGACTTATACATGGAGCATACGGAATTTAAAGTGAAATTTGTCGATCTTTTAGATAATTTTACGGAACAAGGTCTTTATAGTGGAGAGTTTTATATTCAAACTAATTTAGGAGAAGATTTAAAACCCCTAGTAAAAGTCGCTTCTGGAGGAGAACTTTCTCGTTTACTTTTAGCCTTAAAAAGTATTTTTTCGAAAAACTTTGGAGTAACAAGTATTATTTTTGATGAAGTGGATGCTGGGGTTTCTGGACGAGTAGCTCAAGCCATTGCCCAAAAAATCCATAAAATTTCTCACCGCTCCCAAGTTTTATGTATTACTCATCTTCCACAAGTTGCCGCTTTAGCTGACCAACAATATTTAATTGAAAAAAACATTGTAGGAAAAAGAACAGAAACTACGGTGACGGTTTTACATGGAGAAAATCGGGTAGAAGCCATTGCTAAAATGTTCACCGGAGACAATGTGACCCCTTTAAGTATGGAACACGCAAGAGAACTTTTAGAAA
>CAMJVA010000132.1 GCA_946409145.1 uncultured Enterococcus sp.
GCCATTAAGGTTAAAGTACCATTTTTAGCTCCTAAATCGCCTCCTGAAACGGGACAGTCCAGACTATGTGCTCCCACTTTTTCAGCTTGGGCAAAAATTTCTTTGGCTAAGGTTGGGGTTGATGTTGTGAGATCAATTAAATATTTTCCAGAAACATCGCTTTTGAAAATTCCCTTTTCCCCAAAATAAACTTCTTTCACATCTGGAGGAAATCCAACCATGGTGAAAATCACATCACTTTTAGTAGCCACTTCTTGGGGAGTGCTTTCTAAAATCGCTCCTTTTGCAACATAAGGTTCAGCTTTTTTTACTGTTCGATTATACACATGAAGTTCAAATCCAGCTTTTAATAAATGATCCACAATGGCGCCACCCATAACACCTAGGCCAATAAATCCAATTTTTTTCATAAGACTCTCCTTTTAAAAATTATCTTCTTCATCTTTTTTTCGTAATAATTTTCCCGCAGCTAATCCTAAATAAGCAGGTTTTCCTTCTTCGATTTCTGTTCGATAGTAATCAAAAGCCGCGTCATAAAATTCTAAAATATCTTCAGCGAATTTATCACTAGACATGGCATATAATTTTTCTTCTAAATAATGAGGATCTTTTTCAGGTTTTTCTTCATAATAAGCTAAAAAAGTTGCTACAAAATCTTTTGGTTCTCGAAAAGTTTTTCCTAAAGAAAGGTCATCAAACAAAGTATCAATATAGTCATTGCCACAAACAATACATTGTACTTCACAGGCCATGGCCTCTGTGTAAGTGAGTCCTTGGGATTCTGAGGTGGAACAGGATACGAAAAAGTCTGCCGTCCGGTAATAAAAAGGCACTTGACTATTATCTACTTCCCCAGTAAAAGTCACCCATTCTTTTAAGCCTAATTCTTCACTTAAAGCTTGTAATTCTTCTTCATAAGGGCCTTTTCCTACTATTAAAAGGCGAGCTTCAGGAATTTTTTCATGAATTTCTTTAAAACCATGAATGACTTCTTGAATATTTTTTTCATAGGATAACCGACTTAAAGAAAGTAATAATACTTGATCATCACTATAGCCTAAGTTTTCCCGTAACTCTTTTATTTTTTTAGGATCTTTCGTTTTCGGATCTTGAAATTTTTCTAAATCAATCCCAGTGGGAATCACCCGTAAAGGAGACTTTACCCCATAAGAGCGTAATGAATTCACTACTCTTAAAGAAGGACAAACAATTCCTGATAAATGATGGGCGAACACACGCATAAACATTTTCACATGAGTCGGACGTAAAATTTTTCCTTTTGCAATGTAGTGTAAATAATCTTCATACATAGTGTGATACGTATGAATACAAGGAATATTCATTTGATTAGCGACCATTTTTCCTAAAATCCCCACACCAAATTCTGTTTGCGTGTGAATTAAATCTAGTTCCAATTCCTTGGCAATATAGTAAGCTGAAAGCATTCCGCGAATCACAATTCGTCTGTCTTTAAAAGAAACAAAAGGAACAGAGGGCATGCGAATAATATGTTTGTCAATGGTGGTAGTATTAGGATCAGTAGTGGTAAAAATATAAACCACGTGGCCTCTTTTTTCTAAGGCTTCTTTTAATGTTTTAATAGACGTTGCTACCCCAGAAACTTGGGGAAAATAGGAATCGGTGAACAAACCGATTTTCATTCAAAACCCTCACTTTCCTTTGATAACTTTTTTTAAATTAAAGACTCATAAACAGCTTTCAGCTGGGAACCAATATGTTCAATACTGCGATTTTCCGCCACTAAAAAACCTTCTTCTTGAAAACTAGGATAATTTCCTAAAGTTATTCCTTCAATGGCTTTTTTAAAGTCTTCATTATTTGTTTCCATATAACAATTTTTTCTATTTTCTAGCCATCCTTCATAAACAGGAATATCTCGCACTAAGACATTAGCGCGACTGGCTAAAGCTTCTAAAACCACAATTCCTTCTGTTTCTTCATAAGATGGGAAAAAGAAAACATCACAGGCTGAATAAGCGCCTTCTAAAATTTCTCCTTTAATGTAACCAGGAAAAATAACATTTTTAGGATGATCTTCTTTGACTATTTGGCGAATATTTTTTGGAATGGAATAAAGAGGTGCATGACCAAACCAAATAAAAGTATATTCAGGCATTTCTTTGGCAATATTTACAAAATCAATAATACCTTTTCTTTCAAAAAATAAGCCCACACAAACAACTATTTTTTGTTCTTTATTTAAATGAAAATAGTCGTAAAAAGCTTTTTCTTTTTCTTCACTGGGAGCATATTTTTTTAAATCAATGCCATTTGAAATAGCGTAAATAGGTAGTTTAATACCGTACCCTTCTAGTAATTTTTTTGAATAAGGTGTTGGGGTGATTAAACAATCTGCTTTTTCATATAAAGACACTAAATATTTTTTTACTAAAGGAGATAGCTGGTTAGAGCCCACAAAAGAATTGCGAAAATCTTCTTCTGTGGAATGAGCATGATACACTACAGGTTTTCCTGCTCTTTTGGCTTTTGCCACCATGTTACGACTGTTAATGCCATATGTATTAATGTGTAAAATGTCATAATCAGTACACTGAGGATCAATGGAATACTCTATCCCCACACTGGTTAAAGCTCTTTTTTGGTGCTCTAAAGCCCGACCAATTCCTGATTTGGCTAATAATTTCTCACTTTCAAAATACAGCAAAACTTTCATGTCATAACCTCCTGATAATGCTTTAAGTATAGCATAAATTTTAAAATATTCTTCCTTCTTAAGTCTGAATAATAAAAAAGAAAGGAAAATATAAAAAAAAGATGAGACAAAAAGTCCCATCTTTTCCTATTCTTTATTTTAATTCTTCTTCGGAAATACTAGCTAAATAATCTTCAATTGTGGCGATAATTTCTTTTAAAGAACCTTCTTTAAAAGGTGATACCAAATGTCCCAACTCGCAAATTTCTAAGAAAGTTTTAGACCCCCCCACTTTACAAATATTTAGATAATCTTCCCAATAGGTTTCATCTTGATCCACAATACTTCTTTTCCAAAATTGAAAGGCACATACTTGGGCTAAAGTATAGTCAATATAATAAAATGGCGAACCAAAAATATGTCCTTGACGGAACCAATAAATGCCTCGTTCTAATTCAGAAGTGGCGTAATTTTTTCCTGGAAGATACATTTTTTCTAGTTTTCTCCAAGCATCTTTTCTTTCTTTTGGACTCCAAGAAGGATTTTCATAGACCACTTGTTGAAAATGATCCACTAAAACCCCATAAGGTAAAAATTCCACTGCAGAAGCCAAATGATTAAATTGATACTTTTTCGTTTCTTCTTGAAAGAATAACTCCATATAAGGCCACGTTAAAAATTCCATAGACATAGAATGAATTTCAGCGGCTTCATTACTCGGAAAAATAAGTTCTGGTTCCTTAATCCAGGAAGAAGAGTAAGCTTGAAAAGCGTGACCAGCTTCATGAGTTAACACATCTACATCTCCTGAAGTGCCGTTGAAATTAGCAAAAATAAACGGAGCTCCTTCTTCCATTAAGAAAGTACAGTACCCTCCTTGCTCTTTTCCTTTTTTACTTAAAAGATCTAAGAGATTATTTTCCACCATGAAATCGAAAAATTCTCCCGTTTCTTTAGACAAATCCTGATACATTTTTTTAGCATTTTCCACTAGTTCATCAGGAGTACCTTTAGGAGTAGCGTTCCCATTTGGGAAAACTAAAGGTAAATCATAATAAAATAACTCATCTAAAGTCAAACGTTCTTTTTGTCGTTGATGTAATTTTTCTACAACGGGTACCACATCTTTTAAAATATTTTTCCGATAAGTTTCCACTGCCACTCGGTCATAACCCCAACGATTCATTTTTACATAAGAATAATCCACGTAATCTTTAAAACCAAGTTTCAAAGCAATATCATTTCTTAAAGTCACTAGCTCATCATAAATCCGGTCAAACTCTTCTTCATTTTTCACAAAATGATGAGTAATAGCTTCTTGAGCTAATTTTCTAGTGTGACGATCTTTTGCTTTTGTGAAAGGTGTCATTTCACTTAAAGTACGATTTTTTCCTTCAAAGAAAATTTCAGCTTCTGCGTTTAATTTGCCATATTGAGAAATTAACTCATTTTCTTTTTGTAATAAAGGAATAATTTCTGGAGAGAAAATTTTAGCTTTTCCTTCAGCAATTAAAAAAAGTGTCTCAGGAAAAACAGCTCTTAAGGCTTCTTGAAAATCACTTTTTAATAAAGCATCATAATAATCTGCATCGAGTTTTTCAAATAAAGGCAAGTATTCGTTAAAATACTCATCTTCTTTGGTATAAAACTCATCTAAAGTGTTCACAGAATGGCGAATGAGAGCCACATTGACCATGGTATCTAATTGACTTCTTAAAGCATTAATTTTCGTAACAGCGTGAAGGGCTGTTTCTACTTCGTCTGCCTGATTTAAAGTCTCTACTAATTGCGTGAAATTTTTTTCATAGGCCTGATAATCAGGTCTAGTATAAGGAATTTCTTGAAAGGTCATCTTTTCCCTCCTGAATTGTCTGAATTTTTAGATAGTTAAGTTTAAAAAAATAGTTTACTAAATAAAGTAGCACTCATAAAGAGCTATTTTAGTTAAAGTAGAAAAAGTTACTAAGAAGAAAAGGAGTAGGACGCACTTGTGTCCCACTCCTTAAAC
>CAMJVA010000133.1 GCA_946409145.1 uncultured Enterococcus sp.
CTAGTTACAATATTAAAAGTTATGGCACTGTGAAAGAAGCTGAAGATGCTGTAAATTATGTGACTGATTCGAATGGACAAAGTGTGGATTTAGGCTATGGTCTCATAGGTTACCAACAAGGAGCAGCTGGTTCCACTTATTTAAATTGGCAAGAAGGTAATTGGAGTTTAACGGTTCGAGCAGTAAGTGGATCAGGACAAGAGGCTATTTCTACTGCTAAAGAAATGGTAGAATACTTAGAAAAAAATCTTTTGCCTGGGCCTAAAAATCTCGGTCAAGTCACAGTGGATTTAGGTTTAACAGGTTATAAAAAAGCTAAAGTAGCTTGGAATTTTGACGAAACGGTCTATGAAGTAACCAGTGATTCACCGTTAAAAGCTTTAGAAATTGCTGTTTCCGTGAAATAAAAAAAATAGGTAGAAACTTTTGATAATAAGAGTTTCTACCTGTTTTTTTAATTTTCAAACCCTTGAATAAATTGTAACGTCCGAGGATTCGTTGGTGTTACAAAGATTTTTTCTGGGCGTCCTTGTTCAATAATTTCACCGTTTTCTAAAAAAATCACTTGATCTGAAACTTTTTTGGCGAAATTCATTTCATGAGTGACCAAAATCATCGTGGTTTTTTCATGAGCAATGTCTTGCAATAAATCTAAAATACCTTTCACCAGTTCCGGATCTAAGGCGCTAGTGGGTTCATCTAATAAAATTACTTTTGGTTCAATGGCTAAAGCACGAGCAATGCCCACTCGCTGTTGTTGTCCTCCAGAAAGTTGGTAAGGATAAAAATGTTGATAATTTTCCATCCCCACTTTGGCTAAATAGTCTTTACTTAAGTCATAGGCTATTTTTTTATCTTTTTTTTGCACTAAAATTAATGCTTCAGCCACATTTTCTAAAACTGTTTTTTTGGAAAAAAGAGCATAATTTTGAAATATCATGGCGGTTTTTCGTCGAATATTTAAAATTTCCTTTTTGGTCATTTTTTCCACATTGTAAGTCGTTTTATCTAAAGTTAATACGCCGCTATCTGGTTTTTCTAAAAAATTAAGGGTGCGCAGTAAAGTAGACTTTCCCGAACCAGAAGGACCAATAATCGATAAAACATCCCCTTGTTTCACAGAAAAAGAAATATCCTTTAATACTTTATGACTGCCAAAATTTTTTTTGAAATGTTTAATTTCTAGCACATTTCTTCCTCCTTTTTAATGGGAGTGGTAGGCCCTAATTTTGTAAAATGTTTTTCTAAAGCTTTAATTCCTTGTTCAATTAAAATACAGAGAAGCCAATAAATTAAAGCTACTGCAATGTAGCCTTCAAAAAATCGTAAATTACTTCCTGCCACAATGCGCGTTTGTCCCATAATATCCACAATGGTTACAGTAAAAGCTAAAGAAGTGCCTTTTAATAAACTAATTAAAGAGTTTCCTAAGTTAGGCAAGGCAACAATCATTGCAGAAGGTAAAATAATTCGTCTCATAGTTTGACTATCAGTAAGACCAATGGATTTGGCAGCTTCAATTTCTTTTTGATCTACAGAAAGAATTGCCGAGCGGAAAGTTTCTGAAGTATAAGCCGCTTCATTTAAACCAAAAGCAATAAAGACATAAATTAAAGCCGGTATTTTGTTTAAATCAATACCTGTATGAAGGCTTTGATTTAACCATTGAAAAATTAAAGGAAGACCGTAAAAGGAAAGAAAAAGTTGCACTAATTGAGGCGTTCCACGCATAAAGGAGACAAAGACATTTAAAAAAGGTGTTAAAACAGGAATCTTTTTAATTTTAGCTAAGGAAATTAAAAAACCTAAAATAAGACCAATAATAGCTGAAACTCCAGTCATTAAAAGGGTAATGGGGATTTTGGGGAGAATTTTTTTCATAGTCGTTAAAATTTCTCCTGGAGCAAAAATTTTCCCTGTATTTTTCTTTGAAGAAGTATCATTGGTGGTTTCTTTTAAACGTTCTTTTTCAAGAGCATCGTTTTTTTCTTTCAAACTTTCAGGAATTTTTGTGTCATCTTGATTGAGATATTTCAAAGAAATATTACTTAAAGTCCCGTCTTGTCGCAATTCTTCTAAAATAGTGTCGATTTCATTGCGTAAAGCTTCGTCTTCTTTTCGGAAAATAAAATAAGAACCAGGAGGACGAATGGCGTCTTCATTTTCAATAGGATGGGCTTTTAATTGAATCCCGAAAGTATTTTCTACATCGGCTAAATAAGTTGTAGCATAAATCGTAGCATCGAATTTTCCTGAATAGACATCTCTGATTATTTGGGAAGGATCAGAGTCCACATATTGAATATTAATCTTCCCATTAGGATGTTTTACGTTCCAAGTTTCTAGAAATTGGGCTTGAGGGGAGGCGGGGACTGCGGCAATATTTTTTCCCGCTAAATCTTCAATTTTCAGATTATCTTTAGCATCAGGAGAAGTGATAATCACATTATGAGTGACGACATAAGGATAGTGAGAGAATAAATATTTTTCTCGTCTGTCGCCACTTTCACCGAGATTATTGATTAATAAATCAAATTTTTTCGCATCAAGACCTGCAAATAATGAAGGAAATTCTGTAGTTTGAAATTCAAAAGTTAAATTTTCATCCCGTTTATCAATTTCTTTTAAAAGATCAATTTCAAAACCGGTTAACTCATTTTCTTCATTAAAGTAATCTAATGGTTTTGTTTGTCCAGAGGTTCCTACAACAACCGTTTTTTCTGCTGCCTGTACTTCAAAAGTAAAGCTAAATAAGAGAAGAATTCCAAAGAGAAAATAAAATATTTTTTTGGGCATAAGACACACCTTTTCTTTTTTATTGACAATGAAAAAGGCACGGATTAAAAGTCGGTGACTTTTAGTCCATGCCTGCTTTTTTTAATTTAAGGTTTTTACCAGATTATTTAAGCAATAGCACAGAAAGTAATTCTGAGATACAATCTTAGCTTTTTATAGCTTAGTTGAAATTAATTAAATTGTCAATTGAAAGAAAATTTCTCTAATTTAAAAAATTCTTCAGTAGTAAAAAATTCTCCCAACTATTTTATGAAAACGCTTGACAAGAAATTGAGGAAGAGTTATTCTTACTTGGAAAGTTGGTTTATCGTACAAACTAACAAAGCTAAAATAAATTAAAAAATCAAAGGAGAGTTCATTATGACTTATTTTCCTCAAGTAAAAGATCAAGTAAAATATGAAGGTACAACCACTAAAAATCCTTTTGCTTTTCGTCATTATAATCCAGAAGAAATAATTTTAGGCAAAACTATGAAAGAACATTTACGTTTTGCTGTCGCATATTGGCACACTATGACACAAGATGGTTCTGATCCATTTGGTAGTCCTACAAATGAAAGAACTTGGTTTGGAAAAGACGAAATGGAAACTGCGAGAAATCGAGTAGAAGCTTTCTTTGAACTTTTAGAAAAATTAAATGTAGAATATTTTTGTTTCCATGATGTAGATATTGCTCCTCAAGGCAATTCTTTAGAAGAATTTTTCCAAAACTTAGATGAAATTACTGATTTAATGTTAGAAAAAATGCAAAAAACAGGCATTAAATTATTGTGGAATACCTGTAATTTATTTTCTCACCCACGTTATGCCAATGGAGCGGCAACTTCTAACAATGCAGAAGTTTACGCTTATGGGGCAGCCCAAGTGAAAAAAGGCTTAGAAATTAGTAAAAAACTTGGAGGAGAAAATTATGTTTTCTGGGGTGGTCGTGAAGGTTACGAATCACTTTTAAATACAGATATGGCTTTTGAACAAGATAATATTGCTAGATTTTTCAAAATGGCTGTGGCTTATGCTGAAAAAATCGGGCACAAACCTCAATTTTTACTGGAACCAAAACCAAAAGAACCCATGACTCATCAATATGATTTTGATGCGGCTACTGCTATGGCTTTTATTCAAAAATATGGTTTAGAAGGAGATTTTAAATTAAATCTTGAAGCGAACCATGCTACTTTAGCGGGACATACCTTTGAACATGAATTAAATGTAGCCAGAGACTACAACGCTTTAGGCTCCATTGATGCGAACCAAGGAAATCCTTTATTAGGTTGGGATATTGATGAATTTCCATCAAATATTTATGATACGACTTTAGCCATGAACGAAATTTTAGAAAATGGTGGGATTGCACCTGGTGGAATCAACTTTGACTCTAAAGTACGTCGAACTTCTTTTGAAATGGACGATTTAATTTTAGCGCATATTGTGGGAATGGATACTTTTGCTAGAGGTTTAAAAGCTGCAGCAAAAATTCAAGAAGAAGGTTTCTTCAAAGAAATTAAAGAAAAACGTTACGCTTCATTTAATGAAGGCATTGGCAAAGACATTGTTTCTGGAAACACAGACTTTGAAAAATTAAGCGAATATGCCTTAAATCATCAAGAGATTAAACTAGAATCTAATCATTTAGAATATGTTAAATCACTGTTAAATGATTATTTAGTTTAAGAATTATTGAAAAAATAAGGGAGTGAGACAAGCTAATGTCCCACTCCTTTTTTAAAATGAAATAATTAATTTTTGGCAGAAAAAGGTAAATTTGTGTAGTATACGTAGTTTTAACTAGGAAAGCTCGTTTATTTTCTTATGATGAAGGAGGTTATTATGTAC
>CAMJVA010000134.1 GCA_946409145.1 uncultured Enterococcus sp.
GGGCTTTATTTACCCCTTGAGCAATATCTGGGGATTGTTCGTCAATGGCAGATAACACCGCCACTGTATCTCCGTCAAAACCGTATTTGGCTCTAGTGTAGCCAATTTCTTTAATGGTTTCTCGCACTACTTTTTGAATGTCCACATAAGCCGTGGTAGAAATTTCACCAAAGACTAAGACTAATCCTGTAGTGACACTGGTTTCACACGCGACTCTTGCGTATGGATCTTTCTCTAAAATGGCATCTAAAATAGCATCTGACACTTGGTCGGCAATTTTATCAGGATGCCCTTCTGAAACGGATTCAGAAGTAAATAATTTTTTTTCTGACAATGGTATTCCCCCTAAGTATTTTTCGGTTACAAGGCACCTGCAAAAATTTTGCAGCCTTTCGGGAACTTTGTAACGGGATTGATTATAACAGATAAGAAAAAAAAAAGCCCCTTTTTAAGAATATTTTTACGAAATTTATCTTAAAAAACATTGACGGCAGAAAAAAAAGTCCGTACCATAAATATATCAAACAAAATTGAGGTAAATTATGGAAAGAGCAAAAACAAAACAACCCGCTACTGGTAAAAATTCCTTATCATTTTTATTTTCTTTGGTTTTTCTCCAAACCGCCCTAAGTATCACTCCGGGAATTTTACTTTATAAAAATCAAGATGGTTCCAATTGGCAAGGGGCGTTTTTATTAATTTTATACTTAGTGGTTTCAAATTTTAGTGAATTAGCTGTGCGCATGCAATATAGAAAAGACAGTCGTTTCCCAGCTGCTGCTTACAGTATTAAATTACTTCTTTGTTCCGTTTTAATTATTTTGTTTGCTAGTCAAACTCAGTGGCAGTTTGCTTTAATTTTATTTGGCTATGAGCTTTTCCAAACAGTTGCTAACTCTAGACAATATTTTTATTTAGATAGTTTTTACTACACGCTTTTAAACCCTTTGTTTAAAGGATTTCTTTTAAATATGTTGTTTTTAATGAAAGCTCCTATCTTTTTTGATCCGAATCAAATTACTGCCTTGTTGCCAGCTTTTTTTGTCAGTATTGTGTTAACACTTTTCCAACAAGGACAAGTGTCCAGTCGTAATCGAAAACCTATTTTTATTGCTTGTTTTTTAATCGGAACTCTTTTATTTATGGGGAGCATTCTTTATTTGCATTTAGGAAAAGGGTATTTCTCTTTATGGCGTGTTTTTGCCATGGTTTTTGCTAGTCTTATGGCGACTATTTTCACTTTCCGCCAAAAAAACTTTTTAAAAGCGGAAACCACCTTAGATTTAATTTATTTGTTAGGGTTAATTTTCCTTTATTTTTAAATGTTAAAGATTCTAGAATTTTCTAGAATCTTTTTTATTTCCATTGACATATGAATGAATATTCATTTATAATAAGCATGAACAATGATTCATATAAAAATTTATCAATGGTGTCTCAATTTTTTCTTTAAAAAATACTTTAGCCCATTGTTTACAAAATGAGTTCTTATTAAAGGAGGTTTTTATCATGGAGAAAAAATATTATTTAAAAGGTCTCGACTGTGCTAACTGTGCCCAAAAGATTGAAGATGCAGTGAAGAAAGTCCCTGGAATTGAAAAAGCCCAAGTGGATTTTGCCCAAGAAAAATTAACTTATTCTGGGAACATTAATCCAAAAATGGAAAAAAATATCAAAGAATTAGTGAAAAAAATTGAGCCCGAAGTAACTGTGGTTTCTGCCACAGAAGAAATAGAATCAGAAGAAGAGGAAGAAAATAATCCTTTAATTAGAATTATCGGTGTCTTTTTAGGTCTTGTCTTATTACACTTTTTAAGCTTATCTGCCCCTTTAACTTTTGCCTTGTATTTTATTTTATACTTGCTAATTAGTTACGATATTTTACTAAAAGCGGGCAAAAATATTTTTCGCGGAGAAGTCTTTGACGAAAACTTTTTAATGGCTATTGCGACCATTGGAGCTTTTGCTATTGGGGAATATCCAGAAGCGGTGGCAGTAATGCTCTTTTATCAATTAGGAGAATATTTCCAAGATTTAGCCGTGGCAAATTCGCGAAAATCTATAAAAAATGCCTTAAGTTTACGTCCCGATTTTGCTCACGTAAAAAAAGGAGATACTTTAGAAAAAGTGGCGCCTAATCTCGTTGCCATTGGAGAAACCATTGTAGTGTTACCGGGGGAAAAAGTTCCTTTAGATAGCTCTATTCTGAAAGGCAGCGCTTATGTGGATACGGCTCCTTTAACTGGTGAAGCAGTACCGAAACATTTTCAAGAAAATGACGAAATATTAGCTGGAATGATTGTTAAAGATGCGCCTCTTACCATGAAAGTTTTAAAAGATGACGCCAATTCTACCGCAGCCAAAATTTTAGCCTTAGTGGAAAATGCCACTAGTCAAAAAGCCCCTGCAGAAAAATTCATTACTCGTTTTGCTAAATGGTACACCCCAGCTGTAGTGGCTCTGGCTGTTTTATTAGCAGTGATTCCTCCCCTATTTTTTGCTCAAGATTTTCAAACTTGGTTGTACCGGGCACTTACTTTCTTAGTTATTTCTTGTCCTTGTGCTTTAGTTATTTCTGTTCCTTTAAGTTTCTTTGCTGGCATTGGTGGAGCGTCAAAAAATGGCGTCATTATTAAAGGAAGCCAATACTTAGAGAATCTAGCTAATCTAGATACGATTGTTTTTGACAAAACTGGCACCTTAACCAAAGGAAATTTTGTTTTAACAGAAATTGTGAACAGCAATCAGCCAAAGGATTTACTCCAATTAGCCGCAAGTATTGAAAAACATTCTAATCATCCCATTAGTTTGGTCATTCAAAAAGAAAACAAAGCCCCTCTTTTACCTATAGAAAATGTGAAAGAAATAGCCGGTTTTGGGTTACAAGGGACGTTTAAGGGAGAAGAAATTTTTGTAGGGAATGAAAAACTACTAAAAAATGCCAAGATTCCATTACCAAAAATGAACCTTGACGGAACCTTAATTCATCTAGGGAAAAAACAAGAATATCTGGGAACTTTGGTCATTAAAGATGAAGTGAAACCAGAAGCTAGTGATGCCTTAAGACAACTTAATGCTTTAGGCGTTAAACAAACGGTTATGCTCACAGGTGATAACGAAAAAACGGCTGCAGAAATTAGTCGCAGTCTTCATTTAAGTGAAGTGAAAAGTAATTTATTACCTCAAGATAAAGTCACGGCCTTTGAAGAAATCTTAAATAAGAGTCAGAAAAAAGTAGCCTTTGTAGGAGACGGCATGAACGATGCTCCTGTTTTAGCCCGGGCAGATGTGGGAATTTCCATGGGATCTTTAGGAAGTGATGCTGCTATTGAAGCTAGTGATGTGGTCATTATGGAAGACAATCTTTCACGCCTTCCTATTGCAATGAAAGTAGCGAAAAAAACCATGGTCTTAGTGAAAGAAAATATTATTTTTGCCCTTGGAGTGAAATTTATCGTCTTGATTTTAGGCGCTTTAGGAATTGCTTCTATGGGATTAGCCGTTTTTGCTGATGTCGGTGTGACTTTAATTGCTGTGTTAAACGCCTTAAGAGCTTTAAAAAAATAACAAAACAAAAAAACGCTTGAGATAAGTCTCAGGCGTTTTTTTAGTTCTGTTACAATTTATCCATGGCTTCATTTAATAATTGATCCACTAATAAATTCCCTTGATTGTTATCATGACCTTTAACCCAGACAAAATGTAAATTAGGAAATTCCGGTAATAATGCTACAATAGCTTGCCAGTATTCAGGATTTTTTATGGGTTTATTACTAGAGTTACGATAATTTCTTTTTACCCAACCAGGCAACCACTTGGTCACTCCTTCTAAAACATATTTGGAATCTAGGTAAAAAGTAATTTTTTCTTCATTTAAATTTTGCGCTTTTAAATATTTTAAAGCAGAGATAAAGCCAGATAATTCCATTTGATTATTAGTATAACCGTAAAAACCTCTCGCATCTTGAAAGGTAAAATCCTCTCCTTTCACATAAAAAGCCCAAGCAGATTTATCGGTTTTTTTTACGGATCCTCCTAAGACATTTCCTGTATTTCGGTTTCCACCGTCTGTATAAACTTCAATCATGTTTTCTATCCTTTCTTTTTAAACAGCAGTTTCTTGTAGAAAATTTAATCTTTGGGTGATACTATCATAACAAGGGGGATAACATGCTATTTTTAATTTTTGTTGGCTATTTTGCCGTACGTATTTATGTGGGGGTCAATCTTAGAAAAAAAACTGATCCTAAAGATTTTCCTGTAGCATCTAATAAAATTTATGCTATTTCATCATTTATTTTTGGAACGATCTTAATGTTTTATTTACAAGGACAAGTTAACTTTTGGGGAAAAGCAGTGGGCTGGCTCTTACTAGCAGACAGCTTCTTTTCTTGTATTGTAGTGATTCACGGACAAAAAGGAAAATAAGAACTGGAGAGTGGGACATTACTTCGTCTTACTCTCTTATTTTTTAATAAGAAAGGTTAAAATAAGCCAAAATTCTCATTTTATAACTGGTTTTTCTTTTCTCCTTTTTCATAAGCTCTTAAATTTTCTGCGAGATCGGAAGAGCGTCGTGTAGGGAAAGAGTGTAGATCTCGGTGGTCG
>CAMJVA010000135.1 GCA_946409145.1 uncultured Enterococcus sp.
TTTCTTGAACGGTTTCTTCTTTAACCGTGTGACTTTTAGTTTGGGTTAAAATTCCCTCTGCTAAAAAGTTATCCGGTAATTCATTAGGTAATTTTACTCCAGTGGTATCTGAAAAAACTGGAAAACGGAAATTCCGCTCTGTCTCTTGGTTCATAATGATCACTCATTTCGTTTTTCCTTCTTATGATTAATTTTATCACAGACTTGAAAGAAATACCTCAGGAAACGTAGAGAATTATTTATTTTCCAAATTTTTTTCTGAAACTAAATAGCCATCTAAAGGACGTAAAGAAACTCCATGTAAGACTTCCGCTAATTTTTTGTAAGAAATGGGACTTTCTGCATTAAAGTTTAATTCTTCAACAGAAATCACTTGCTCTTCATTGGTAGGATTAAAAATGTACATGGCGTACCCTTTGTCACTGTAGCGAATAATGCCAAATAATTCTTTGGAATAGACAGGTAAAAAGTCCCCTAAACTTAATAAATCGTTATGTTGTCTGTAAGAAATCCATTTTTTATAGCTTTGATATAAGGTAGGGTTAAGGTGATTCCAAGGAAAAAATTTTCTGTTTTCCGGATCTTTTCCTCCTGTGAGTCCTCCTTCATCACCATAATAAATAGTGGGCACCCCAGGAAGCATAAACATCATGCCACAAGCAAGATTAACTTTTTTTTCATTTTCTCGTAAAACAGAAAAAATGCGTTCTGTGTCATGAGTCGAAATATTATTCAAATTATTTAATAACACATCTTTTGGATAATTTTCTTTTAAAGCCATTAATTCCCCAGCCACTTCTTGCGGGGATTTTTCTTTATTTAAAAGTTCAATAATTAATTGGCGAAAAGGATAATTCATTACACCATGTAAACTATTTTCTAAAATATAATTTCTTCTTTTCCCATAAGAAATTTTATTAGAAGCATCTTCCCAAACTTCCCCAATTAAAACTTTTTCTTTTCTTTGATCTAAGTGGTGGCGAATTCCAGAAATAAAGCTATCAGGTAATTCATCTGCTACATCTAAACGCCAACCGTCTACTATTTGCCATTTATCTAAAACAGAATCTTCATCACCAAAAATAAATTCTTGGAAATCCCGATTGCTCTTATTCACTTCTGGTAAATCCTTAATTCCCCACCAAGTTTTATACTCATTGGGATAATTAGTAAAGGTAAACCAAGGGTAATAAGGAGAATTTTTATTCCAAAAAGCACCCGTTTCCCCATAGTCTTTGTTTTTATTAAAATAACGAGAATCTTTTCCCACATGAGAAAACACCCCATCTAAAATCACATGAAATCCTTCCTCATGTAACTTTTGAACTAAATGTAAAAATTCTTCTTCTGTCCCTAACATTGGATCGACTTTTAAATAATCCGTCGTATCATACCGGTGATTACTCGTGGCTAAAAAAATCGGGTTTAAGTATATTGCGTTAACCCCTAGTTCTTTTAAATAAGGAATCTTTTTTTCGATGCCTAAAAAATTTCCCCCATAAAAATCCCACCGTAAAATATCTCCTGTCTTATCTTTTATGTAAAGAGGATTATCGGTTAGCTGACCATACAAAAAAGAATTTTTCTTAGGAGCATTCACTCGCCCATCCTCATTACCATTAAAAAAGCGATCAGGAAAAATTTGGTAAAAAATACTTTGACGGTACCACAAAGGAGCAGGATCTTGCTCTTTAAAACAAGTAAGTTGATAAAAAACAACCTCATGATCATTAGCATAAAGTTGTCCCACGCCTCCTTGACCCTGTTCTTTTGCCCCATAATAATAAGTGTGATATGCCCCTTCTTCTTTCATGGTTACCTCAAAATAGTAAAAATATAATTCTGGAGCATTTTTTGGGGTAAACGTATAGGAATAATAAGCATTTTTCTTTAAAACCATGGGGAAACTTATTTTACCTTCTTCCGGGTTACTAGACTGAACCACTAATAAAACTTCAGTGGTGGATTCTGGTACATAAATGG
Organism: uncultured Enterococcus sp.; assembly: GCA_946409145.1. Lineage (GTDB taxonomy): Bacteria > Bacillota > Bacilli > Lactobacillales > Enterococcaceae > Enterococcus_J. The sequence goes on from CAMJVA010000135.1 coordinate 1,984, forward strand.
ACAGTTCCACGGGAGTATTGGGTTTGACAGCCCCAAAAGGTTTTTTGTGGAAAGAAAACCAAGAATTATAATAAATAGACTGAACCAAAGAAATCACCTCACTTTATAAAATTTAAAAAAAGGACTGTGACATAGAATGATCATCGTCCTTTTTTTAATCTTTGGTGTTTTATTTAGACCTTTAATAGTTAACTCATAGGATCAATTTGCCAAATATCTTCAGCATAACGCTTTACGGTTTTGTCGGCAGAAAATCTAGCTGCATTGGCAATATTTAATAAGCTCGCCTTATACCAAGCTTTAGGGTCATTGTAAAGTGCCGCCATTCTCTCTTGAGCATTGACGTAATCTTTGAAATCTCGTAAGACAAAATATTCGTCGTTATACGTAATTAAAGAGGCAAAAATTTCATGACCCTCTCTTGGAATGTTTGGAATAGTGCCGTCAATAAACGCATTTAACACCCGTTGTAAAATAGGATTTTCATTAAAATATTTTTCCGCCACATAATCTTTTCGCTCATAATAACCATAAACTTCTTCTGAACTAAGACCAAAAATACAAATATTGTCGTCCCCTACTGCCTCTTTTATTTCCACATTAGCTCCATCTAAAGTAGCTAAAGTAATGGCACCATTTAACATGAGTTTCATATTACTCGTGCCTGAAGCTTCTTTTGAAGCAAGAGAAATTTGTTCAGAAACATCAGCTGCTGGAATAATCAGTTCGGCTAAAGAAACATTATAATTTTCTAAAAATACCACATTTAACTGACCTTGACACTGAGGGTCATTATTAATCAAGCGAGCCACTTCATTAATACATTTAATAATTGTTTTAGCGTAGGCATAACTTGGGGCAGCTTTTGCTCCAAATATAAACACCCGTGGAGTAATTTTTTGATTTTTTTCTTTAATATCTAAATAAAGTTTCACAATATGAAGTAGATTTAAAAGTTGCCGTTTATAAGCATGAAGTCGCTTAATTTGCACATCAAAAATGGCTTCTTGCGGTACTTTTATTTTCTTAGTTTCATAAATATAATCGGCTAAGCGTTTTTTATTTTCACTTTTCACTTGTTGCAGTTTTTTTAGTACTTCTAAATCATTTTCATAAGCTTTTAATAAATGTAAATCATCAATATCTTTGCGCCAAGTTTTACCAATGGTGTCATCTAATAAGGCACTTAATTTTTCATTAGCAATTTGAGACCAACGTCTTTGGGCAATACCATTGGTTTTATTATTAAAGCGTTCAGGATAAAGTTTATAAAAATCTGCTAAAACCACATTTTTCAATAAATCAGAATGTAATTTAGCTACCCCGTTAGTACTGTGAGAACCAATAATGGATAAATTAGCCATATGAACATAATCATTTTGAATAATTCGTGTTCGGTGCACTAAACTTGGCCCCACTTGACAGGTTTTTTCGGCTACAAAACGGCGATCGATTTCTTGAATAATTTGGTAAATACGAGGAAGTAAATGTTCAACCATGGTGGTCTGCCATTTTTCCAAAGCTTCTTGCATAATTGTATGATTAGTATAGCTTAAGGTTTTCACCGTAATATCCCAGGCCATTTCCCAGCTTAAGCCATCTTCATCAAGTAATAGGCGCATTAATTCAGGAACACACAAAGCAGGATGAGTATCATTAATGTGAATGGCAACTTTATTGGGAAATTCAGTTATAGGTAAACCTAAACTTAAAAAATACCGATGAATTCGTTGAATCCCTGCTGAAACAAAGAAATATTCTTGTTTTAAGCGCAATAATCTTCCAGCTTCATTAGAATCATCTGGATATAAAACTGCCGTAATATCTTCTACTTCTCTTCGTTGGGCTAAAGTTAAATAATTTCCTTCTTCGGTCACTGGAATTTCTACTGCCCATAAACAAAGTTGGTTAGTAACATTGTTTTCAAAACCTAACATGGCAGTATCATAAGGAATAGCTCTTAAAATTTGTTGGTTTTGGTAATGAGGAATGAGACGTCCTTCTTCGTTTTCTTCCATATAGACTTGTCCAAAAAATCCCACATTGACAGATTTATTTTCTTTACGGACTTCCCAAACATTTCCTCCCTTTAGCCAAGAATCAGGAAGTTCTACTTGGTAACCGTCAACAAATTTTTGTTTAAATAAACCATAATTATAACGAATACCATTCCCGTTTCCAGGAAGATTACAAGAAGCTAAAGAATCCATAAAACAAGAAGCTAAACGGCCTAAGCCACCGTTTCCTAAAGCCATATCTGGCTCCACTTTAGCAATTTCTTCAAAGTCGAGATTTAACTCACTTAAACCTTCTTTGACGGTTTCTAAAATGCCTAAATTGAGCAAATTACTTTTTAGCATTTTTCCTGGTAAAAACTCAATAGAAAAATAATAGGCTTGTTTTTGTTGCTTCTCTTTTAAATTTTCTGTATTTTTTATCCAATCTCCTGAATAGTATACTCGAATCAACGTGCCTAAAGAATCATAAAGTTCTGCATTTGAGGAATTTTCAATGGACAAAGCAAAACGTTGCTGGACCATTTTAATAAAATCTTTTTTAAATTGTTCCTTGGTTAACTCCATAGGTCACCTTCTAACTTT
>CAMJVA010000136.1 GCA_946409145.1 uncultured Enterococcus sp.
TAAACATTTTCTGAAGCTAAGCTAACTTCTTTTGGCTCCATATTGCGGTATCTAGCCATCCCTGTCCCAGCAGGAATAATTTTCCCGATAATAACATTTTCTTTCAAACCAAGTAACGGATCTTTCTTACCGCGAATAGCCGCATCAGTTAAGACTCTCGTTGTTTCTTGGAAGGAAGCTGCAGATAAGAAACTGTTTGTTTCTAGGGAAGCTTTAGTAATTCCCATTAAAACAGGACGACTGGTTGCAGGAATTCCTCCAGCGACTAACGTCTTGTAGTTTTGGTCTTTAAAGTCAGCAATATCAAGTAAAGTACCTGGTAAAATATCCGTATCTCCTGGATCCATGACACGAACTTTTCTTAACATTTGACGAACCATTACTTCAATATGTTTGTCCCCAATTTCTACCCCTTGCATCCGGTAAACCCGTTGAACTTCTCTTAATAGATAATTTTCAACAGATAACACATCTCTTACTTGAAGAAGTTGTTTAGGATCAATGGAACCGCCTGTTAAAGGATCTCCCCGATGAATTTCAGAGCCTACACTTACATGCATTTTAGCAGTATAAGGAACGGTATAAGTTCTTGTATCAGTTTTACCTTGAACAGTCACTTCTTTTTGGCGAGTTGCAGCATCTTCAGTGATATCAGTAACAACACCTGTTACTTCAGTAATCACTGCTTGTCCTTTAGGATTACGTGCTTCAAAAATTTCTTGAACCCGAGGTAACCCTTGAGTAATATCATCCCCAGCAACTCCCCCTGTATGGAAAGTACGCATGGTTAACTGAGTCCCTGGTTCACCAATAGATTGGGCAGCAATGGTACCTACTGCTTCACCTACTTCAACTTGAGAGCCAGTAGCAAGGTTTCTACCATAACAATGACGGCAAACACCATGTTTAGTATTACATGTAAAGACAGAGCGAATGGTTACTTTTTCAATACCAGCTTCAATAATTTCTTTAGCTAAGTCTTCAGTAATCAATTCGTTATTTGGCACGATCACTTTACCTGTTTCTGGATGGAAAACAGTTTTTCTAACATAACGGCCAACTAAACGTTCTTCTAGAGTTTCAATAACCTCGTTACCTTCTTTAATGGCTGAAATTTCTAAGCCACGATCAGTACCACAGTCATCTTCTCTAACGATTACGTCTTGGGCAACGTCAACTAAACGACGAGTTAAATAACCAGAGTCAGCTGTTTTAAGAGCTGTATCGGTCATTCCTTTTCTAGCTCCGTGAGTGGAAATGAACATTTCTAAGACAGAAAGTCCTTCTCTAAAGTTAGAAATAATTGGTAATTCCATAATTTGACCATTTGGAGCAGCCATTAATCCACGCATTCCGGCTAACTGAGTAAAGTTAGAAATATTACCCCGGGCTCCAGAGTCACTCATCATGAAGATTGGGTTTTTCGCATCTAAAGTAATCATTAACTCATTTTGAATAGCATCTTTGGCGCCATTCCAAATGGCAATAACTTTTTCATAACGTTCTTCATCAGTAATTAAACCACGACGGAAGTTTTTCGTTACTTTAGCCACATCTTTATGAGCTTGTTCAATAATATCATGTTTTTGTGGTAAAACAGTGATATCCGCAATCCCTACAGTCATCCCAGCATGAGTAGATTGTTTGTAACCAAGGTCTTTCATTCTATCAAGCATTTTGGACGTTTCAGTAACGGCAAAACGTTTGAAGACTTCAGCGATAATATTTCCTAAATTACCTTTTTTAAATGGTAAAACAAGTTCTTGCTCTTTAATAAATTCTTTCACATCCGTTGCTGGATTAACAAAGTATTTATCAGGAGTTTGGACAGTTAAGTTGTAATCAGTTGGTTCATTTAAATAAGGGAATTCTTTTGGCATAATTTCATTGAAAATCACTTTACCAACAGTGGTAATTAAAAGTTTGCCTTTTTGTGATTCAGTGAAAGGTTTGTCTAAAGAAGTAGTTTTAATTCCGATTCTTGTATGCAAATGGACATAACCATTTTGTAAAGCTAACATTGTTTCGTTTAAGTCGCGGAAAATTTTCCCTTCTCCTTCACGACCTTCTTCTTCCATTGTTAGATAATAGTTACCTAAAACCATATCTTGGGAAGGCGTAACTACTGGTTTACCATCTTTTGGATTTAAAATATGGCTAGCAGCTAACATTAACATTCTAGCTTCTGCTTGGGCTTCTTCATTTAAAGGCAAGTGAACGGCCATTTGGTCACCATCAAAGTCGGCGTTATAAGCTTCACACACTAATGGGTGCAAACGAATCGCTCTACCTTCAACTAAGACAGGTTCAAAAGCTTGAATTCCTAAACGGTGCAAAGTAGGGGCTCTATTAAGAAGTACTGGATGTTCACGAATCACTTCTTCTAAAATATCCCAAACTACATCTTCTTGTTTTTCGATTTTGCGTTTTGCATTTTTAATGTTAGACGCAATTTCTCTTGAAACTAATTCTTTCATGACAAATGGTTTGAACAATTCAATCGCCATTTCTTTTGGTAAACCACATTGGTACATTTTTAAACTTGGTCCAACGATAATTACTGAACGCCCTGAGTAGTCAACCCGTTTCCCTAATAAGTTTTGACGGAAACGACCTTGTTTCCCTTTTAACATATGGGATAAAGATTTTAATGGACGGTTACCAGGACCTGTTACAGGACGGCCTCTTCGACCATTATCAATTAAAGCATCTACTGCTTCTTGAAGCATCCGTTTTTCATTTTGCACAATAATACTTGGGGCATTAAGGTCTAATAAGCGTTTCAAACGATTGTTCCGGTTAATTACCCGACGATATAAATCGTTTAAATCACTTGTAGCAAAACGGCCACCTTCTAATTGCACCATTGGGCGTAAATCAGGAGGAATAACTGGAATAACATTCATAACCATCCAGCTTGGTTCATTACCAGAAGCGCGGAAGGCTTCTAAAATGTCCAAACGACGAATAGCTCTGGTCCGTTTTTGTCCTTGAGCCGTTTTTAATTCTTCTTTTAATTCAGTCACTTCTTTTTCAAGATCCACTTGATCTAATAATTGTTTTACTGCTTCTGCTCCCATGGCAGCTTGGAAACCTTGACCGTATTGGTGACGTTTTTCCCGATATTCTCTTTCAGTTAACAATTGTTTTCTTTCAAGTGACGTATCCCCAGCATCAATAACTACATAAGAAGCAAAGTAAATGATTTCTTCTAAGGCTCTTGGAGACATGTCTAAAACAAGACCCATACGAGAAGGAATACCTTTAAAATACCAAATATGAGTGACAGGAGCTGCAAGCTCAATATGTCCCATACGTTCCCGACGAACTTTGGAGCGCGTTACTTCTACGCCACAACGGTCACAAACAATACCTTTGTAACGAATTCTTTTATATTTTCCACAGGCACATTCCCAGTCCTTTGTTGGGCCAAAAATACGTTCATCAAATAAACCTTCACGTTCAGGTTTTAAGGTCCGATAGTTAATGGTCTCAGGTTTTTTCACTTCACCATAGGACCAGCTGCGAATTTTTTCTGGGGATGCCAGACCAATTTGCATACTTTCGAATTTATTTACATCGATCAAAAGGGGTTCCCTCCATTTCGTTTTTTCAAAAAACACGACTTAAAAACTGAGGGGATTTCGGCAAAAAACTTTGCCGAAATCATCAGCGCTTATTCATCTTGTGTATCTTCGGCGTTTTCAAATTCTTGGATTTGTTCCGCTTCAATTGCTGCTTGTTCTTCTTGAGCTTTTTGAGCTAATTCTTTCGCTGTTTTTTGCTCTTGGAATTTAGCAATGGCATCAACGGTAATTAAATCATCGTCTTCATCCATATCTCTCAGTTCAATTTCTTCTTCTTCACTATCAAGTACGCGAAGATCAAGACCTAATGCTTGTAATTCTTTCACTAATACTCTAAAGGATTCAGGAACACCAGGACGTGGAATTGGTTCGCCTTTAACAATTGCTTCATAAGTTTTAACCCGACCTACAACATCATCTGATTTGTAAGTTAGAATTTCTTGTAAAGTATAAGCGGCCCCATAAGCTTCCAAGGCCCAAACTTCCATTTCCCCAAAACGTTGTCCACCAAATTGTGCTTTACCACCAAGAGGTTGTTGCGTTACTAAAGAGTAAGGTCCAGTAGAGCGAGCATGTAATTTATCATCAACCATGTGGGCTAATTTAATCATGTACATTACCCCAACAGAGATGCGGTTATCAAATGGTTCACCAGTTCGACCATCATACAAGATAGTTTTAGCATCACTAGCAAGTCCAGCTTCTTTCACTGTTTCCCAAACATCTTCATCTTGCGCCCCATCAAATACAGGTGTAGCAACATGAATGCCTAGAGAACGGGCAGCCATTCCTAAATGTAATTCTAAAACTTGTCCAAT
>CAMJVA010000137.1 GCA_946409145.1 uncultured Enterococcus sp.
ACGGCTAAAGGAACAGCTACGGCAATGGCTGAAGGAATTCCCTCCTTACCTTGACCACCTAATACTAAAATAATTGCAGATGCTACTGAGGCTAAGGCGGCATCTGGTGCCACAGCGGCCCCAATATTTGCCCAACCTAAGGCGATCATTTGTAATGACCCTCCTAGCATAATCCCAACGGTTAAATTTCCAGTGACTAATCCGATTAATGTACAGGCAACTAGCGGTTGATGAAATTGGAATTCATCTAAAATTCCTTCCATCCCAGCTAGAAAGGCTACAATAATCACTAATATGATTTGAATAACGTTTAAATCGCTCATGATATCTTCTCCCTCCTACTACTTATTAGCTGCTAATTCAGCTTTCGCTTTTTTCAAAATTTCATCCATATTGTCTTTAGAGTCATTTGGTACTTTGCGAACGTCAAATTTAACGCCTTTTTCTTTCATGGTTTCAAAAGATTTTAAATCCTCGTCTCCCATGGATAACACTTTACTTACAACTACTTTTCCTACAGAATGGGCCATGGATCCTACATTCACTTCTTTAATATCCACGCCACCATCCATTGCTCGAACCACATCTTGGGGATTTTCAAATAATAGCAAGGCTTTAGTGTTACCAAAACGTGGATCTTTGGCTACTTGGATCATTTTATCCACGGGAACAACGTTAGCTTTTACACCTGGAGGAGCAGCTTGTTCAATTAAGTTTTTCCGCAACTCGTCTTTAGCTACTGCATCAGAAACCACAATAATTCGAGAAGGGTTCACTGATTTTGTCCAAGCAGTGGCCACTTGTCCGTGAAGGAGTCTGGAGTCAATTCTCGCTAGAACGATTTTAATTTTCCCATCTCCTAAAACGGTCCCTTCAGGAATAGACCCTTGAACAGCAACAGGAGCCTCTACTGCTTTTTCTTCTACTTCCAACTCTTCTGGTTTAACGCGAATGCCTTCTTTAGCAACGGTTAAAATATGTTGGGCAATTTCATGGGCAGTGTTCATGGAAAAACGTGATGAATATGCTTCAATGACCATGGGTAAATTCATTCCTGCAACAATGGCCCAGCTTTCTTTATGTGCTTCAAAAAGTGTATTTGCTTGGTTAAAAGGTGTTCCTCCCCATAAATCCACTAAAAAGAGGACTTCTTTTGGGTCAGAAAAACTGGCAACAGCTTCTTCCATTTTTTTGCGCACATCATCTGGACCTTCACTAGGTTGCAAAGTGACGGCTTTAACGTCTTCTTGCTCACCAAAAATCATGGAACCTGATTGCAAAATACCTTCTGCAAACTGTCCGTGACTGGCTAAGATGATTCCTACCATCTTGTTTCCTCCTATTCGATTAAAAATTTTTTAAAACAGAATAAATAATAAAATAATAACTAAGTAGTGACTGATTTTTCTTTTTTCAACAGAGTCATAAGGGAAACTTTTCGATCTGTAGGGACTTTTCTTATTTCTAGTTCAATTCCTTGTTTAGCAAGGTAAGAAAAAGCAGAAATATCTTTTTCATCTACTGAAATAAAATTAGTAATCATTTTTTTCCCTACAGAAAAACTCATACCACCAATATTAATACTTTTTAGCTTAAGGCCTCCGTGCACTAATCTTGCGGCTTCTGCCGGGCCAGTAAAGAGCAACATGACTTTTTCATTTTCAAAAAGCTGTTGTTCATTAACCGCCAAAAAACGTTCTACAGGTAAAACATGGGCAAAAACCCCAGGAGGTGCAGCTTCTCTCAGCATAAATTTTCTTAAAGGATCTTTGGCAACTTCATCACTAATTACTAAAATCCGATCTACTAGGCATTCCTTAGACCAAACTGTCGCCACTTGCCCATGAATCAGGCGATCATCAATTCGGGCCAAACGAATATCCACTGTCCTCGCTCCTTTCTACCTGTCTTTAGTCACCTCCTTACACCTTTTATAAAGCAAAAATCGTGCCAAATTTTTGATACACTAGAAAAAATGAGGCGCGTTTTTTTTATTTTTTTAAAACCCCTTGGTCTCACGCGTCTTCTTAAGAAAAAGTAAAGAAAGTTCAGGAAAATTTTTTCCGTGATTTTTTCTAAAGAAAAAAATACACTAGATAAATACACTTTTTACTTAGTGTATTTATCTAGTGTATTCATTTTATTTTATTTACAATACACTATCTTTTTGCCGATGCACTTCTAAAATTTCTCGCAGATAAAATTCTTCTTCCACTGGAATTTTAATGTGTAAATAGCGCTCTAAGGTTTTCACGTGAAAATGTAAAATAGGATAATCTTTTGCCGCCAGTAAACTTTGCCGCTTTTCTTCTGGAATACTTAAAGGATCCTTACAAATGGCCCGCTCTAGCATCCCGGAAGTGTGCAAGGCTAAGTTAATGGCTAAACCATAGGCCTTTTCAAAGTGTTCTTCCTTTAATATATCCATAACAAATTGCCAAATAGGTTCAGCCATTTTTTTAGGATTTAAATACGTGGCATTTTCTTCCATGAAGTTAATAGCTAAGGTTTTCGCCTTATCTTCTGTTAAAGTTGCTGGATCCATGAATTTTTCTTGGGGTAAAATATCTTGCAATAAATGGTCCACGTCTTCTTCAATAAAAGTTTCTAAAGGAATAAAGGGAATATCTAATTGCGGATTAACAATACCTGTAACACAAATTAAATCATAGTCTGCTGTAATTTCTGGTAATTTTTCTTTTAAATCCACTACAGATAAGGTTAACACTTCAATTTTTTCCTGCTGACTTTGAGACATTCCTTTTAAAATGCGTTCTTTTAATTTTTTGGCCGTTCCAACTCCTGAAGCACAAATAGCTAAAATACCTTGTTTTTTACTAGAAACTATTGGAGAAAGATTTTTTTCCACTTCTCCATAGCCACGAAAATCCTCTAAAGAAGCCGCTAAAGAATTTAAATCCGTTCCTACAATCGAAGCCTTTCTCACTGCTTCTAAAACAAGAGCTGTGGTGACCATATCAATTGTTTTTACTTCGATTTTAGTTCCTAGCATAATTTTTTCCGTAAAGGTGCTTAAAGAACCCATGTCCACTAAAAGTAACACTCCAGCGTCTTCTGCTACTTCAGTTACAGCGAGTTTTATTTTTTTCAAAGCAGTTTCTGGAGACATATCTAAGGGCATATCCACGGCTTTCACCTGGGTCGCCCCTAAAAGTTGCGTCACCACTTGCACCATGGATGTGGCGGTACTTTTCCCGTGAGCGGCCACAACAATCCCAATTTTCCCTACTTTTTGCTGCATTTTTAAAGAAATAAGTAACACTGCTAAGTAGTCTGCTTCACTTTCTGGAATTTCAAAGGAAAAAGTTTCTATTAAGTAATGACGAATATCTTGCGCCACGGCAAATTCTTTAGGATAATCGGCGACCATTTGCCGAATATTAGGATTTTCTTGGCGAATTTCTCCATCTTGTAATTTTTTCAATAAAGAAGAAATATGCAAACTTAAGGCATAAATAAAATTCTCTTGGAAAGAATAACCTAATTTTTCCTTAGCTAGATCATAAATAAAATGAGTAGCAACAATAATTTTTTCATCGACAAATTCCGCTAATTTACTAGTGGTATCAAAGGAAAAACCATGATCTTTATAAAAAGATTTCAAATGAATATTAATATCTGTGGTAATAAAGTGATTAATGGTTTGCTGATCCAAACCTTCTGTTTTTAAAACCGCCGCCTTATCTCCAATAATGTCGTATAAATTATACGGCAGTTCATAATTATCTCGTTTAATGGCTAAAAGCTCTTCATTTGGCGCAATGACCATTTTCGGCTCTAAAAGAGGAGATAACTCTTGGAGAACTTCACGTTTATTAGACAAAAGCAACAGCCCTGAACGAATGCCCTCAGGTAAATCTGGCAAAGTAATGGCAATCACATCTTGATCCATGTGATTTAAAAAACCTCTGGCACACACTAGTTGAATATTGGATTTTAATTGCCCAATGTTACCGTAACTCACTGAACCAATGAGCGCTTTTACCACGTCTTCTGTTAAAGTAATTTCCCGAGAAATTCGCTTTGCTTCTTGGGCGACTAAAATTTTAATTAACTCTAGTTTTTCTGCTGCAGGACGACTTTCAAAAGTAGGCAGTTGAATATTAATGGGAATCCGTCTCACAAAAGTTTCTAGTAAACTAGAACTAGGGTCTTCTGTAGTAGCCCCAATAATTCGCACATTTGCCTGATGATGCTTGGTGCTTTCTCCTAAACGAGAAAAAGTCCCATGATCCATAAAATAAAAAATCATTTCCTGACCTACAGGAGGCAAGCGATGAATTTCATCTAAAAAAAGCATGCCGTTATTAGCGTCATCAATAATACCCGTTTTTTCCTGA
>CAMJVA010000138.1 GCA_946409145.1 uncultured Enterococcus sp.
TTTTTTCATAGTATTTTTAAAAGCAATTTATCGTTTAGAACTAATTGCCTTTATTTATCTTTTAATATTTATATATGATTGCGATATAAGCCTACAACTTTTCCTAAAATGCTAGCTTTTTTTAAAATAATTGGCGCCATCGTATCATTTTCAGGTTGTAAGCGATAATAGCCATTTTCTTTAAAAAATCTTTTACAAGTGGCTTCATTTTCTTCATTCATGGCAATAACAATATCCCCATTGTTAGCGGAAGCTTGTTTTCTAACAATCACTTGATCGCCGTCTAAAATACCGGCGTTAATCATACTTTCTCCTTTAATTTTTAGCATGAAAAGTCGATCAGCTTCATATTTTAAACCAGGAGGTAAAGGAAAATAGTCAGAAGCATCTTCAACGGCTAAAATAGGTTCTCCAGCCGTAACCGTACCAAGAACAGGAATATTCGGTTCTTTAATTCCTAAAGCTTTAGTTCCAGCTTCGGTTACTTCAATGGCTCTTGGCTTCGTTGGATCTCGTTGAATGAGTCCTTTTTTTTCTAAGCGAGAAAGATGGCCGTGGACTGTGGAGGTTGAGGCAAGATTCACTGCTTCTCCTATTTCTCTAACTGTTGGAGGATAACCACGATCGGTTAGATGTTCATAAATAAACGTTAAAATTTCCATTTGTCTTGTTTCGCCTTTTTTTGGCATAAAACCACCGCCTTTATTCATATTTTTCCTTGAACAAATGTTCTTATTTAGATTATAACATAGGAAAAGTCTTGAATCAAACGAGTGTTCGTGTTTTTTTTTTAGAAATTTTTGCTATAATCGGATTAAAAGGAGGCAGACATGATTACAAAAGAATTAATTGACCGAATTAATCATTTGGCGCAAAAAAAGAAAACAGAAGGTTTAACCACTGAAGAAGAAAAAGAACAAGTAGCCTTAAGAACAGAATATTTAAAAGCTTTTAAAGAAAATATGCGCCACCATATTGAAGGTATTAAAGTGGTCGATGAAAAAGGACAAGATGTTACTCCAGATAAATTAAAACAGATTCAAAAAGAAAAAGGATTACATCAGCGACATAAGGACTAACTAATAAGGAGGATGATTTTTTTGTTTGATGCAATAGATTATTTAAGTGTAAATACCATTAGAACCTTAAGCATGGATATGGTTCAAAAAGCGAACTCAGGGCACCCAGGACTTCCAATGGGGGCAGCTCCTATGGCTTATGCCTTATGGACGAAACATTTAAAAGTAAATCCCAAAACTTCTCGTAATTGGCCTAATCGGGACCGTTTTGTTTTATCTGCTGGACACGGCTCTGCTTTACTCTATAGTTTATTACATCTTTCTGGCTATAACTTATCAATAGATGATTTAAAAAATTTCCGCCAATTTAACTCTCTTACTCCAGGACATCCAGAAGTAAATCACACAGATGGGGTGGAAGCAACGACAGGTCCTTTAGGTCAAGGTATCGCTATGGCTGTGGGAATGGCCATGGCTGAAGCACATTTAGGAGCGACTTACAATAAACCGGATTTAAATATTATGGATCACTTTACTTACGTTTTATGTGGTGACGGAGATTTAATGGAAGGAATTTCTCATGAAGCCGCTTCTTTAGCTGGTCATTTAAAATTAGGAAAATTAATCATGCTTTATGATTCTAATGATATTTCCCTAGATGGTCCCACATCAAAAGCTTTTACAGAAAATGTAGGAGAACGGTTTAAAGCATACGGTTGGGAACATATTTTAGTGAAAGATGGCAATGATTTAGATGAAATTAATCGAGCTATTGAAAAAGCTAAAAATAATTTAACACAACCTACTTTAATCGAGGTTAAAACAGTCATTGGTTTTGGAGCGCCAAATGCAGGAACTTCTAAAGTCCACGGAGCACCTTTAGGTATGGAAGGAATTCAAGCGGCAAAATTGGCATACGGCTGGGGCTATGAAGACTTTTTTGTGCCAGAAGAAGTGAAAGAACGCTTTAATGAACGAATGGTAAAAGAAGGCCAAAAAGCTCAAGAAGCCTGGGAAGAAACCTTTGCTCAATATGAAAAAGCTTATCCGGAATTGGCGAAACAATTTGTAAATGGATTTAAAGAGGAATTACCAGAAAATTGGGATCAAGATTTGCCTGTCTATGATTTAGAAACATCTCAAGCTAGTCGTGTAACCAGTAAAGAAGTCATTCAAGCTTTATCAAAAAATGTCCCACAACTTTGGGGTGGTTCAGCTGATTTATCTTCTTCTAATAACACCATGGTGGCAGCGGAAAAAGATTTTGAACCAGAAAATTATGCTGGAAGAAATATTTGGTTTGGTGTCAGAGAATTTGCTATGGGAGCTGCCATGAACGGTATTGCCTTACATGGAGGAACAAAAGTCTATGGAGGAACTTTCTTTGTCTTTGTAGACTACCTTCGTCCTGCAGTTCGTCTTGCGGCTATTCAAGAAACCCCAGTGGTTTATGTTTTAACTCACGATTCTATTGCTGTAGGAGAAGATGGTCCTACTCATGAACCTGTGGAACAATTATCTTCATTACGTGGTTTGCCACAATTACAAGTTTTACGACCAGCTGACGCTAATGAAGTAGTGGCTTCTTGGAAAATTGCTATGGAAACCACTAACCGTCCTACTATCTTAGTGTTAACAAGACAAAACTTACCAGTTCTTCCTGGAACTAAAGAAAAACAAGCTGAAGTGAAAAAAGGAGCTTATGTTTTATCTCCACAAAAAGGAGAAAAACCAGAAGGCATTTTAATGGCCACAGGTTCTGAGGTTCAACTTATTTTACAAGCGCAAAAAGAACTACAAGAAAAAGGACATGATGTGTCCGTTGTGTCTATCCCAAGTTTTGATTTATTTGAAAAACAAGATGCTTCCTACAAAGAAAGTGTCTTACCAAAAGAAATTACCAAACGTCTTGCAGTAGAAATGGCCGCAAGTTTTGGTTGGGAACGATACACTGGAAGTAAGGGAAAAGTTTTAGGCATTGATACTTTTGGAGCTTCAGGTAACGGTAGTGTTATTACAAAAGAATATGGTTTTACTGTAGATCATGTGATGAATGCTTATTTAAATTTATAATTTAATGTTTAAAAGGGTGAGATAGAAGTGTGTCTTGCCCTTTTACTTTGTTTTTCATACCTTTAGCAACAATTTTTTCTTAAAAAATAGGGCAATCACCAATTGTGAAGCACATTGCTTTTCAATTTCTAAAAAAAACGCTACTCTAATTAAAAAGGGGGAATTTTTAATGTCAAATAAAGAAAACTCAATCTTAGATTTTGTCGGGAAAACACCCATTGTGAAGTTACAACGTATGGTTCCTGAAGATAGTGCTGAAGTCTATGTGAAATTAGAATCCTTTAACCCTGGAGGTTCAGTGAAAGATAGAATTGCTAAAGCAATGATTGAAGATGCAGTAAAAGAAGGTCGTTTAAAAGAAGGACAAACCATTATTGAACCAACTAGTGGTAACACAGGAATTGGTTTAGCCATGGTTGGAGCGGCAAAGGGTTTTCCAGTGATTATTGTCATGCCAGACACTATGAGTGTTGAACGACGGAAATTAATGGCTGCTTATGGGGCTAAATTAATTTTAACTCCTGGTGCTGACGGAATGAACGGAGCCATAAAAAAAGCCAAAGAACTTGCGGAGGAAAATGGTTATTATATGCCGATGCAATTTGATAATCCAAGTAATCCAGCAATTCATGAAAAAACGACTGGAGTAGAAATTGTAGATTTCTTTTCTAATGGACTAGATGCTTTTGTTGCCGGTGTGGGAACAGGTGGTACCTTAACTGGCGCTGGAAAAGCTTTAAAAAAATCTTTCCCAAACATTGATATTATAGCTGTGGAACCAACAGAATCTCCTGTTTTAAAAGGAGGAAAACCTGGCCCTCATAAAATTCAAGGAATTGGAGCTGGCTTTGTACCTGGAGTTTTAGATACTGATATTTACCAAGAAATTTTTGAAGTTCCTAGTGAAAAAGCTTTAGAAACTGGAAGACTAGTCGCACAAAAAGAAGGACTTTTAGTGGGTATTTCTTCTGGTGCAGCTATTTATGCGGCTATTGAAACGGCTAAAAAATTAGGCAAAGGTAAAAAAGTATTAGCCATCGCTCCTGATACAGGAGAGAGATACTTGTCGACTGCTTTATACGAATTTGATTAAAATATTTTTTTAAATTTTTACCAAAAGCTGAACGATTTCGTTCAGCTTTTTATACTTTTCAAAATGTCAAATTAAGTTAGACAATTCATCCACATTCACGTAACTCAAAA
>CAMJVA010000139.1 GCA_946409145.1 uncultured Enterococcus sp.
ATTTTTTTCTTTAATCTTCGTCTTCATCCTCGTCATCTAGGCCATATCTGGCATCGTGCCCGTTTAATGCTTGGAAAGTTAAGATATTTTCTTTATTAAAGGTTAAAAGTTCAATTAAGGCGTGTTGTAAAGAGAATTTTTCTTCTTTTTCCGCTAATTTAATTGCTCTGTCAATAAATAAGTTTTGCCAATCAAAATCTTTCACAAAAGTTTCTAGCATCACTTCAGCTGAATGATATTTATTTTTCCCCGCTTCTTCGATTTTGCCGTAACGGGTGATTTCTTCGTTAGTTGTAGGAACAAGTTCTCCTTCAATTAATAATTCTTTAGACAGATCGTAAAACAAAGCGTCTTCTTTTTTGGCTAAATCTAGAAATAAATGATGTAATGTTACATAATTTTCTCCTTTGACGTAGCTAGCACTTTGAAATAATTTTAAACTTTCCAATTTTAAATTAGCTAAAATGTGTCCTGTCATCGCTCCTGCTGTAGGAACGTGATGATCATGATCAGCCTTTTTTACTTCTGCTTCATATAATTTATCAACGAGTTCACTCATTTTATTTTACCTCTTTTACTTTCATACTTTTTACGTCATAGCCTAATTTTTCTACAATTTCTTGTAAGTTTTCGGCATTGGTTACTGTTGGATCATAAGTGGCCTTTACTTTACTAGCATTAAACATCACTTTGGTTTCAGCAACTCCAGGAGCTTTTGAAACACCACTTTCAATCTTTTGTAAACATGAAGGACATGACAAGGTATCTAATTGCATAATTACTTTTTCCATGATAAAACTCCCTTTCTCTTTCTTACATTCTTACTATAAAAGATTTTCTGCTAAAAAAAATTGACCGTCATCAAGTTTTTTAACCTTTTTTTACTTTATAAGCTAAAAGACGCATCGCATTTCCAATCACGACTAAAATACTTGCTTCATGAACAAACATCCCAGAAGCCATATAAATAAAGCCAGCAAACAGTCCAATAAGTAAGAATAAAACGACGCCAATAGCAATGACTACATTTTCTCGCGTATTTAAAACTGTTTTTTTAGCTAATCCATAAGCGTGGACTAAAGAAGTAAAATCAGATTTCATTAAGACCACATCAGAAGTTTCAATGGCTACATCTGTTCCTGAACCCATGGAAATCCCAATATCAGCCGTGGCTAGAGAGGGAGAATCATTAATCCCATCCCCTACAAAGGCGACCATTTGGCCCTTTTCTTGAAATTTCTTAACGTAATTTACTTTTTCATCTGGCAAAAGTTGTGCATGAACTTCATCAATTCCTAACTCCTTAGCCACATAATCGGCTGTTTCTTTACTGTCGCCAGTTAACATGACCAAATGTTTGGCTCCAAGTTTTTTTAAGTGTTGTAATTGTTCTTTCACATCGTCTCTAATCACATCACTAATGCCAATAAGTTGACTTAAAACCCCATCTACTGTGACTAAAACAATAGAACTACCGGTTTTTTTCAAATTATTCAAATCATTTTTTTGCTTTTCATTTAAAGTAATTTCATGAGTAGCTAATAATTTTTCATTTCCCGCACAAATCTTGTGTCCCGAAACTTCAGCTACAATTCCTTGACCTTTTAATGTTTGACTATTTTCTAAAGGTAAATTAGCAAAAGCTAACTGATTTTCCTCCGCTTTTTTAATAATCGCTTTTCCTAAAGGATGATCTGATAACATTTCAAGGCGCGCTGTATAGGCTAAATCTTCCTTATGACCATAATGAATGATTTGAGATACTTGGGTGGTGCCTTTGGTTAAAGTTCCTGTTTTATCAAAGACGAAGGTGTCAATTTTAGAAAAAGTATCCATGGCTTGACCACCTTTAACCAAAATCCCGTGTTTTGCTCCATTTCCAATTCCGGCCACATTTGAAACAGGTGCGCCAATCACTAACGCCCCAGGGCAGCCTAAAACTAACACCGTAATGGCTAGACGAATATCTTTTGTGGCTAAAAAGACTACTAAAGCAATGACTAAAACAGCTGGCGTGTAATATTTAGCAAAACGATCAATAAATTTTTCTGCTTGAGATTTAGTATCTTGGGCTTCTTCCACTAATTCAATAATTTTAGAAAAAGTCGTTTCATCTCCCACTTTCGTCGCTTCAACTTTTAAATAGCCATCAGCTAAAATAGAGCCTGAATAAACGTTGCTTCCAAGAGTTTTACTCATTTGTTTGGACTCACCAGTAATGGCCGCCTCATCAGCATAACCTTTACCTTCCACAACCACCCCATCTACTGGAATGCTGCCTCCTGTTTTGACTAAAACAACGTCCCCTTCTTCTAAATCATCCACATCCACTTCTTCAACCTCGTCATTTTCTAAGACTAAATTAGCCACAGTAGGCGACATTTCTGTTAAAGATTTAATGGATTCTCTTGTTTTATTTAACGTTTTTTGTTCTAAGAAACTGCCGAATAAAAATAAAAAGGTCACAATCGCCGATTCATTATATTCTCCAATCATAAATGCCCCAAAAACAGCAATGGTCACTAAAACTTCAATACTAACCACTTTTACTTTTAAAGCTTGATAAGCGTGAAGCGCAATAGGAATCACGGCCATAATAGAGGCAATGATTAAAGCTATTTTATAAAGTAAACTCATGTGTAAAAATTTTCCTGCGTAACCTAAAACAATGAAACCTCCAACGATAAATGTAATTTGATTTAAATGATCTTGGAGCCATTTTTGAAACTTCATTTAAAACCCTCCCTTTCTTTTCTACACTTTGAGTATAAGAGAAGATGTCAAAGAAAAAATTGACCACTATCAAGTTTTAAAAAAAGAAATATTGTGAAAAAAAAGATAGGCAAGTTTTAAAAAATAAGGTAAAGTTTATTAGTGGAGGATTTTATGAAAAAAAATATTACTTTCTTTTCAGCATTAACGATTGTAATGGGAACAGTTATTGGAGCAGGCGTCTTTTTCAAAACTGCCGCTGTAACTTCTTATACCCATTCAACGGGACTTACTTTATTGGCTTGGTTATTAGGGGGACTTTTAACTTTAGCCGCTGGACTCACTGTTGCCGAGCTGGCCACCATGATTCCAGAAACTGGTGGGGCGGTAAAATATTTAGAGGAAGCCTATCATCCTCTTTGGGGATTTTTACTAGGTTGGGGACAAACATTACTTTATTATCCAGCTAATATTGCAGCTCTTTCCATGATTTTTGCCACCCAAATGATTCACTTATTCCAATTTTCTAACCAATTACTTTTACCTATTTCCATTATTACCGTCACATCAATTACAGGGATTAATATTCTAGGAACTAAAGTAACCACTAAGGTCCAAAATATTACTTTATTAGTAAAATTAATTCCCGTAATTTTAATTGTTGTCGCTAGTTTTTTCACTCCTAGTCACATTACTTTTTCTCTTTTACCAGAAACTCCTGGAAAAATTGATTTTTCTGGTGCTTTACTGGCGACTTTATTTGCTTATGACGGTTGGCTAGGCCTTGGTGCCATGGCAGGAGAAATGAAAAATCCCGCTAAAGATTTGCCCAAAGCCATTATTTTAGGAATTACTGGGGTCACTGTAGTATATCTTTTGATTAACTGGGGAATTTTAAAAGCCTTGCCTTTAGCACAAATTATAGGTAACGACAACGCCACTTCCCAAGCTGCCACCCAACTTTTAGGCAATTACGGGGGAAAAATTGTCACAGTAGGTCTCTTAATTTCCGTCTATGGCTCTTTAAATGGCTACACTTTAAGTTCCACTCGCATTCCTTATGCTTTAGCTGTAGAAAAAAATTGGCCTTTTAACCAATTTTTCAAAAAATTAAGCAAGACAGATATTCCTTATCGCCTTTATTTAAGTCAATTATTTTTAAGTATTTTCATGATGTTGTTAGGTTCCTTTGATTTATTATCAGACATTGCTATTTTTATTGTTTGGGCATTTAGTATTTTATTATTTCTTGGAGTCATTGTTTTACGAAAAAAAGCCCCAGAAAAAATTCGTCCTTACAAAGTGCCAGCTTATCCCCTGATTCCATTAGTAGCGACTTTAGGAGCTAGCTTTATTATTATCATGACCATTATCACTCGCCCTTTTATTCCCTTAGTTGCTTTTTCCGTCACCTTATTAGGAGTGCCCGTTTATTATTATTTAAAAAAGAAAAAATCATAAAGAAACCTCCGCACTTTTTAGTTCGTCCTAAAAAGTGCAGAGGTTTTTTGTCTTTTTATTCTAATTTTTAAAAGAATAATTTACTAGCAAAAATAGTAAAAACAAGT
>CAMJVA010000140.1 GCA_946409145.1 uncultured Enterococcus sp.
AACAAAAATTCAAAAAGAATTAGGAAATTTAACAGGAGAAAAAACTACTTTTGTGATTGCTCACCGTATTTCTTCTGTTAGAGAGGCTGACCTTATTTTAATGATGGAAAAAGGTCGAGTAGTGGAACAAGGAACCCATGAAGAATTAGTCGCTAAAGGCGGCAAATATTTTGAAGTGTACCAAAAACAATTAGGGTTATCTGGGGGTGACACACTTGGCACGAAATAAATATGACGTGGATGAAGAACTTTCCCAAGAGTTTAACTGGCAACATTATAAACGCCTCGGGCAATATATTAAGCCTTATAAAAAAAGAATTTTAGTTATTTTAGGAGTTATTATTTTCGCTAATATTTGCGGGATGTTTGGGCCATACTTTACAAAATTTGCTATTGATACAGCGATTCCTAATAAAAATTTTAAGCAATTAATGATCATTGGACTTTTATTTTTCATCACCTTAATTATTGGTGGTCTGTGCATGCGCTATCGGATTTATCACATTACAGAATTAGGCCAAGATGTTTTAAAGGATATGCGTTTTGATATTTTTTCCCATTTACAAAAATTATCCTTTTCTTATTTTGATTCTCGTCCTCATGGAAAAATTTTAATTCGAGTGGTGAACTACATTAACACCTTGTCCGATCTTTTAAGTAATGGTTTGATTAATTTAATCTCGGACTTTTTCAATGTGTTTATTACGCTCATTTTTATGCTAGCAATAGATATTCGCCTTACTGGCTATTCTTTAGTTTTAATGCCTGTCTTATTTGTCATGGTTATGGTCATTAAAACGAAGCAAAGAAAAGCTTACCAAGTGTTAAGTAACAAACAATCTAATTTAAATGCTTATATTCATGAAAGTATTGCCGGAATTAAAATTACCCAATCTTTTGCAAGAGAAAAAGAAAATTATCATATTTTTAAAGAAATTAATAATGAATACCGAACTTCTTGGATGAAGGCAGTGAGAATTCAATTTCTTTTGTGGCCAGGAGTGCAAAATATTTCGGTTATGGCTACAAGTCTCATTTATTTTGTAGGTATTCGCCAAATTGGTGTGGAAGTTTCCACTGGGACTTTAATTGCTTTTATTGGTTATATTAATAACTTTTGGAATCCAGTAATTAATATTGGGAACTTTTATAATTCTTTAATTACTGCCACAGCTTATTTAGAAAGAATTTTTGAAACTTTAGATGAAAAACCAGAAATTGTCGATGCTCCTAATGCCGAAGTGTTACCACAAATTGCTGGAGACATTGCATTTTCTCACGTGACTTTTAGTTATGAAAAAGATAAAAGGATTTTAAAAGATGTGTCTTTTCAGGTAGACTCAGGAAAATCTGTGGCTTTAGTGGGACCTACTGGGGCCGGAAAAACCACCATTATTAATTTACTCTCTCGTTTTTATGATGTGGACAGTGGCGTGATTACAATTGATGGACACGATATATCAAAAGTCACCTTAGCTTCTTTAAGAAGTCAAATGGGAGTCATGTTGCAAGATACATTTATTTTTTCAGGCACCATTTTAGATAATATTCGCTACGGAAAATTAGATGCCACAGAAGAAGAAGTGATTGCCGCAGCGAAAGTTGTGCGAGCACATGATTTTATTTCCCAGTTGAAAAATGGTTATCACACAGTAGTTGAAGAAAGAGGCTCCACCTTGTCTGCTGGACAGCGGCAACTTTTAGCTTTTGCTAGAACTCTTTTAGCAGATCCGAAAATTTTAATTTTAGACGAAGCCACCTCAAGTATTGATACTGAAACAGAAGAATTATTACAAATCGGTCTGCAAGAACTATTAAAAGGGCGCACGTCATTTATTATTGCTCACCGTCTTTCCACTATTAAAAATTCTGATGAAATTTTCTATATTGCTAACCAAAAAATTCAAGAAGCAGGGAACCACGAAGAATTAATGGCAGAAAAAGGATTGTACTATCACTTGTATCAATCCCAATATGATTTAATTAAATTGGATTAAATGTTTAGAAAAGTAGGAGAAAATTTCCTACTTTTCTTTTTAAGTGAGTCTCTTGTTAAAAAAAGTAAAATATACTATAATGTGTTTGTTAAAAAAATCACAACGAGCTGACTGTTTTCGTCAGCTTTTTTCAAAATTATTTAAAAGTAAAAAATACTAAAAATAGTTGGAGGAAAAAATCGTGGATTACAACAGTGAAGAATACTTGGAAAAAGTAAACAAGTGGTGGGAAGCAGCAAATTATATTTCAGTAGGGCAACTTTATTTAAAGGATAATCCTTTATTAAAAACTCCTTTAAAAGCCACAGATTTAAAACATCATCCCATTGGTCACTGGGGAACCATTGCTGGACAGAATTTTATTTATGCTCACTTAAATCGAGTGATCAATAAATATAACTTAAATATGTTTTACATTGAAGGACCTGGTCACGGGGGTCAAGTTATGGTATCTAATTCTTATTTAGATGGAAGTTATACCGAGATTTATCCAGAAATTACTCAAGACGAAGCAGGAATGAAAAAATTATTTAAACAATTTTCTTTTCCTGGAGGTGTCGCTTCTCATGCTGCCCCTGAAACTCCTGGTTCCATTCATGAAGGAGGAGAATTAGGGTATTCTTTATCTCACGGTGTGGGGGCCATTTTAGATAATCCTCAAGTCATTGCCGCGACAGTTATTGGTGATGGAGAAGCAGAAACTGGTCCTTTAGCGGCTAGCTGGATGTCAAATACGTTCATTAATCCAGTCACTGATGGAGCAGTGTTACCTATTTTACATTTAAATGGGGCTAAAATTTCTAATCCAACAATTTTAGCTAGAAAATCGAATGCTGATTTAGAAAAATATTTTTCTGGTCTTGGTTGGGAGGTTTTCTTTGTAGAAGGAGACGACGTCGAAAAATTAACACCTGAAATGGCTAAAGTGTTAGATACGGTCATTGAAAAAATTCAAGAAATTCAAAAAAATGCCCGAGAAAAATCTGCAAAAGTAGCCACTATGCCTAAATGGCCAATGATTGTTCTTAGAACACCAAAAGGTTGGAGTGGTCCAAAAACTTGGGACGGAGAACCTATTGAAGGAACCTTCCGGGCGCATCAAGTGCCTATTCCTGTAGATGCTGACCATATGGAACATGTGGAAGCTTTAACTCACTGGCTAAAAAGTTATCATCCAGAAAAATTATTTAATGAAGACGGTTCTTTAAAAGAAGAAATTTTAGCCATGAGTCCTAAAGGAAATGCCCGAATGGCCAAAAATCCTATTACTAATGGAGGACTTCAACCAAAAGTTTTAACCTTACCAAGTTGGGAAAAACATGCAGTGAACACTGAACAACCAGGAAAAATTATTGCCCAAGACATGATGGAACTTGGAAAATATTTAGCTGATATTATTCAAAAAAATCCAGATAATTTTCGCATTTTTGGTCCAGATGAAAGTAAATCTAATCGCTTGAATCACGTTTTTGAAGTAACAGATCGTCAATGGTTAGAACCTATTCATGAAAAAGGGGATGAATGGTTATCTCCAACAGGTCGTGTTATTGATTCTCAATTATCAGAACATCAAGCAGAAGGTTTCTTAGAAGGTTATGTTTTAACTGGACGCCACGGCTTTTTTGCTAGTTATGAAGCTTTCTTTAGAGTGGTGGATTCTATGATTACCCAACATTTTAAATGGTTGCGAAAAGCCAAAGAACAAACTTGGCGGAAAGATTATCCATCCTTAAACTTAATCGCTTCTTCCACTGTATTTCAACAAGATCACAATGGTTACACTCACCAAGATCCAGGAATGCTGACGCATTTAGCTGAGAAAAAACCAGAATTTATTCGGGAATATTTACCAGCAGATGCTAACTCATTATTTGCTGTTATGGAAAAATCTTTAACAGAAAGAGAAGTCATTAATTTAATTGTCACTTCAAAACACCCTCGTCCACAATTTTACTCTATAGAAGAGGCTAAAACTTTAGTCAATGAAGGATTAAAAATTATTGACTGGGCAAGTAATGACAAGAGCGGAAAACCAGATCTTGTTATAGCAGCAGCTGGAACGGAACCTAATTTAGAATCTCTTGCAGCTATTTCTTACTTACATGACGCCTTCCCTGAAATGAAAATTCGCTTTATTAATGTAGTAGATTTATTACGCTTAAGAAAACCTGAAGTAGATCCAAGAGGCTTAAGTGATGAAAAATTTGCTGAGTATTTCCCTGAAGATGTTCCAGTGATTTTTGCCTTCCATGGCTTTGAAGG
>CAMJVA010000141.1 GCA_946409145.1 uncultured Enterococcus sp.
AAGTAGTCAATACCGTATAAAGCAACACGACGGTAGTCACCTACGATACGTCCACGTCCGTAAGTATCTGGAAGACCAGTGATAATTTTGTTACGACGTGCAGCACGAATTTCTGGAGTGTAAATATCGAAAACACCTTGGTTATGTGTTTTATGATATTTAGTAAAGATAGTGTGAAGTTCTGGGTTAGTTTTGTAACCATAGCTTTCTAGAGCTTCTTCAGCCATTCTGATACCGCCATAAGGCATGAAAGCACGTTTTAAAGGTTTGTCAGTTTGTAAACCAACAACTTGTTCTTTGTCTTTAAGATCGTTGTCAATGTATCCAGCGCCATAAGCATCAGCAGCAGAAACAACGTCTGCTTCCATGTCTAGAACACCGCCATTAGCACGTTCTTGTTTTTGTAATTCTTGTAATTTTTTCCATAATACGTTTGTAGCTTCTGTTGGTTCTGCTAAGAAACTAGCATCTCCTTCATAAGGTACATAGTTTGCTTGGATGAAGTCACGAGTGTTAATCTCTGTTTTCCAAAGATGTCCGTTAAATCCTTCCCAAGCTGGTTTTTCCACGTGTAAAGCTTCAATTTCTTTTGATGCGCCCATTAATGAGACCTCCTTAATAATATGAATCACTCATATGTAACAGGTTTACGATTAAAGTATAACACAAAGTCTTTTGAATGCAAGTACTTACCACTAACTTTGTAGAAGATTTTTCAAATTGTTAAAGATACAATTTGAAAACCCTTGATATATAAGGATTTATCTTTGTGAAATGATTTTTTAAATAGAATTTTTTTCGCAAATTTTAATGTTTAATAAGGAAAAACAAGGGAAAATCTGTGTTAAAACAGGGGTGATTTCCTGTTGTTTTTCTATAACAGATGATTAAAAAGGAACAACTTTACTATTTTTTAAGATTTATTTTTAAATTAATACTAAAAATTGTGAAATTATTTCAATTTAAAACAGGAAGAGAAAATTTCTCTTCCTGTTAATCAGAAATTATTCTTTATTCTCAGAAATTTCCGGGATGATTAATTCAAAAACAGTCGCCACTTCTCCAGCAGTCTTCTCGTCAATCATAAAACTTCCATTAGCTGTTCGTTCACTAAAAGTTAAAGTTTCTACGGGAATTTCTTTTGTGATTCCTTGCACAGTTTCTAATTCGTAAGTAACCCCTTCTCGAATTACTTGGCAAAATGCAACTCGATGAGGATGAGCTTTTAATTCTTTCAGGAGCATTACCCCACGTTTTGCTCTAGAAAGTGGCGGGATGATTTGTCCGAGGAATTTTTTCGCTGCTCCCCTTTGTGTTACTAAGAGCATTGGTGTGTCTCCATTAGAAAAAATCAAGGACCCAGAAACAATCTCATCCCCTTCTTTTAGTTTCATGGCAATAACTCCCGCTGCCTTAGCCCCCACAATTGGTACTTCTTTTAAAGGATAACGAAGAGAATAACCACCATAAGTTACTAAAAAGACGTCTTCTTCTTCTGGTGTAGTTTTTAAAACAGCGATTAATTGATCATTTTCTTTTAGTTTCATGGCTTTTTGACTTTTAGATTTATACGTTCTCCAAGGAGCAAACTCAGTGAGAAGAGTTCGTTTAATCATCCCATCTTTTGTGATGAAAACGAGAGGTTCTTCTTTTAATTCGTGATAAATAACTCCTTTAATAATCTTTTCATCAGAAGCTAAAGAAATACTTTGGGAAATATGTTCTCCCAGTTCTTTCCATTTTAAATCGGCTAGTTCATGAACAGGACGGTAAATGACATTTCCTAAACTAGTAAACATCAATAAGTGATCTAAGGTATTAGCTACCTCATAAAATAATAAACGGTCCCCTTCTCTTAGAGCCAATTCTTCTGGTTTTGAAGCTTGGAAAGAACGTAAAGACGTTCGTTTTAAATAGCCTTCTTGACTAAGGGTAATCATGACATCTTCTGAAGCTACTAGTACTTCTGTTTCAATGGTAATTTCTTCAACTTCTGCTTGGATTTGCGTTAGCCGAGGAGAGCCATAAGTTTTTTTGATTTGTTTTAATTCTTTTTTCAATACTAAATCTAGTTGAGAACTTTCATTTAAAATAAGTTGTAACGCCGCAATTTTTTCTTGTAATTGCCGGTCTTCTTCTTTTAATTGTGTAATATCTGTATTGGTTAAACGGTAAAGCATCATGGTCACAATGGCTTCCGCTTGAGCTTCAGTAAAACTAAATTCTTTCATTAGATTTTCTTTAGCGTTTTTCTTATCTTTACTACTACGAATAGTTTGAATCACTTGATCTAAAATAGATAAAGCTTTCATTAGACCTTCTACAATGTGTTGCCGTTCTAGACATTTATTTAAATCAAACTGACTTCTTTTGGCAATGACATTTTTTCGGTGAGCTAAATAGCTACTTAAGATTTTTTTTAAACCCACTTGTTTAGGAGCTAAGGCATCAATGGCCACCATATTAAAATTATAATTAATTTGTAAATCAGTATTTTTTAACAAATAGTTTAAAATTCCTTGCGTATTGGCTTCTTTTTTTAACTCAACCACAATGCGTAAACCGGTTCTGTCAGATTCATCTCTCACTTCTACAATGCCGTCAACTTTTTTAAGCAAACGTACTTCATCCATTTTCTTAACCAGTTGCGCTTTATTCACTTCATAAGGAATTTCTGTAATAACGATTTGTTCTTTACCACTTTTTAAGGTTTCGATTTGCGTCACAGAACGCAAAATGACTTTTCCTCGTCCTGTATCATAGGCATGATACAACTCTTTTTTTCCTTGGAGAATACCCCCTGTAGGAAAATCCGGTCCTGGAATAAAAGTCATTAATTTTTCTAAAGATGCATCGGGATGGTCTAGTAAATAAATGGCTCCATCAATGACTTCTCCTAAATTGTGAGTGGGAATTTCAGTGGCATATCCAGCAGAAATCCCAGTGGAACCATTGACTAAAAGATTAGGAAAGGCAGCTGGCAGAACAGTTGGTTCTTTTTCAGTATCGTCAAAGTTCCAAACCATTTCGACAGTTTGTTTATCAATATCTTTTAATAATTCTCCAGCAAGTTTAGAAAGACGCGCTTCAGTATACCGCATAGCAGCAGGAGGATCTCCGTCCATACTCCCGTTATTGCCGTGCATTTCAATTAAAACATCCCGTAATTTCCAATCTTGACTTAATCTCACCATAGCATCATAGATAGAAGAATCTCCATGGGGATGAAAATTCCCCATAATATTCCCTACGGATTTCGCTGATTTACGAAAAGCTTTATCAAAAGTATTACCATCTTGTTCCATGGCATATAAAATTCTTCGCTGAACAGGTTTTAGGCCATCACGAATATCAGGTAAGGCCCGTTCTTGAATAATATATTTAGAGTACCGACCAAAGCGGTCTCCCATTACATCTTCTAAGGTTAGTTCTTTAATATCATGGGAATGTTTTTCCACTAGGTTCACTCCTTCTCAAAATCAAATAAAGAAAATGATTCAAAATCACTAGGGTTTCCATTTTCTTTTTTTTCCAAGGTAGTTTTAAGGTTAACTTGGGAATTTTTTTCTTTTTCTGCTGTCTCTTTTTTTTCCTCAAGAGCTTTAGGGAGCTCATTTAAAACATCATCATTCACATAAGCTAACTCTTCTTGGTTTTCTAAAATAGAACCTTCTTCTTCTAGGGTAAAAGCCACATGACTTTCAATCCATTTTCTTCTGGGCTCTACTTTATCCCCCATTAAAGTGGTCACTCGACGTTCCGCTTTTGCCGCGTCATCAATTCTCACGCGAATTAAAGTACGACTGGCAGGATCCATGGTCGTTTCCCACAGTTGGTCGGCGTTCATTTCCCCTAACCCTTTATAGCGTTGAAGAGAATAACCTTTGCCCATTTTTTTGGTAATTTCTGCTAGTTCTTCATCCGTCCAAGCATATTCAATGACCGATTTTTTTCCTACCCCTTTTTGTACTTTATACAAAGGAGGTAAGGCAATATAGACTTTTCCAGCTTCAATTAAAGGTTTCATGTAGCGATAGAAAAAGGTTAACAGTAACACTTGAATGTGGGCACCATCAGTATCCGCATCGGTCATAATAATGACTTTATCGTAATTACTATCTTCTTCAGAAAATTCTGCACCCACACCTGCTCCAATAGTGTAAATCATCGTGTTAATTTCTTCATTTTTTAAAATATCTTGTAATTTTGCTTTTTCAGTATTAATGACTTTTCCTCTTA
>CAMJVA010000142.1 GCA_946409145.1 uncultured Enterococcus sp.
CAAGGAAGCCAATTGGTAAATGCTTTATCAAATTTTTCTACTTTATACCTCAATGCGCAAGACATTAACCAAATCATCATATAAAACTTTCGTTCCTGGAATAAATGGAATTAAGGCATTCACTTCCATCACTAGTTGTCCTTCTTCAGTTAAATAAGGTTGTCCATCCATAAGATTTTCTTCACCATTTACTAACAAATGAGTTTTGCCAACTTCAGCTTCAATGACTTGATTGTCCGCTGTAACTGTCAATTTTTTATTTTCTTCATCCCATTTAAAAGAAAAGGCATTATTCATGGTATCTTGAAGGCGTTCTAAAATACACATCACATTCCCCCAAATGCGACCATTTTCGTTCACAGTAGGAACCCCTCTCGTATCTGGTTCTTGTCCGTTAATTAAAATTTTGGAATAATTTTTATCTTGGGGAATATATTTTTCTTCATCAGCTTTTTTATTAGGAATAAAATCATCCACTTGTTTAGGAACAGTTGGCAAATAATCTTCATACCAACAGACTAGTGGCGTTTTATCTAACGTTTCATTTGTAGCTTTAAGGGTATTTAAAATGATATTAACTTCTTTTAACCCTTTAACTTTAGCGGTAATTTTTATTTCTCCAGGAGTTTTTAAACTACGAATAAAGATCCGATTAATACCACATTCAGCAAAAACATGATTTTCGTGAATGACAGAATCATCATGATTAAATCCAACGAATTTTCCACTATTATATCCGCCTAAAAAGACCCCAGGACCCGTTATGGAAAAATCAATCCTGTTATCTGCTAAAGGTGAAATATTACCAAACTCATCTACTAAAGAGAGATCAATAAACGCGATGTCTTGCCCATTGGCTAAAAATCCTTCAGGAGACGTTTGAACTTTTGCAAGAAGTTTGCTCACTTGTTTTACAGTGACTAACTTATCCTTACAAATTTCATTTCCTTCATAGTCATATCCAATAGCTTCAATTTCACCACTTTGAGTCACGTCAATATCTTTGAAAGAAAAAATAAAGGTGTCTTCAATAGAATCATTATCCTTAAGATGTTTTCCATTAATAAATAAAGACACTTTTGCCACAGGATAACTTCCTACAACATAAACAGTTTTTTTCAATGGATTACGCCGTTTTATATTCCCTGTTTCTGCATAAAATTCTCCGTTAAATTCTTTTTCAGGATAATTATAATTATCTGCAGTATTTGGAGGATAATTCCAATGACCAATAATTTTTATTGCTGGTTGATTATTCTGCATCACTGAAAAAACATCAAAGCTTTGTTTTTTCAAGCGAATAGGATCTACTCGTCCACTCATTCGTCCATTTTCACTAAAGGATTGACGACCATGTTGGGCAGAATCTGTCCAACATAAAGCAGCAGTAGCACTGTATAAATCTTTTTTTGAAGCGCCTTGAAGACGGTCATTGAAAAATTCTGCATAACCACGAGCATTAGCTAAGGCTAAATCTTCACTGGTTAAATCATAAAAATCTGTGCCTATTTGTTTTTTCCCCCCTTTTCCTACCCATTTTGTAGGATAGTCAAAGTAAGGTGGAGTGAAATCATCCCAAATTCTTCGAGGAGATTCTTCTCTAGAATATTCTGTTTCTGTAACTGGACCATGTAAACTTAAAAAACGTGCAGCATGGCGATTTAACATGGTTCCTACATATTCCGATTCATTCACCACGTCTTCAGTATTTAAGGTGCGACAGCCCATAAAACGCTCACCATAAGGATCAATTTTTTCTTTTAATAAGCGCATCTCTTTCATGTGCTCTTTAGAGATGGAATTATTTCCCGCTTCCCAAAAAATAATAGATGGATGATTTCTAAAATAAATTAATACATCCCGCATTAATTCCACCCGTTGATTCCATTGACGACCAAAATTTTCTTTTTCCTTATCTCCTGCAGGCTGTGTTAGAACAATCCCATGACGATCATAAGCTCTTACATCTCCAGGACTTCCTGCCACATGCATAAAACGAATATGATTGGCATTACTTTCTTTTATTAATTTAGCATCATAATCTTTTAACCACTCAGGAACAATCCCACAAGCTGCCCACTCATTAGTCGCTCTTTGGGCATACCCCCGTAGCCAAACTACATGATCATTAATCTTTAGACCTTTTTGATTATCGTAAAAAACTTTTCTAAACCCAGTTTCAATTACCTGACTGTCTACTACTTGATTATTAACCACAAGTTCTACTTTCACGTTATACAAATAAGGATCATTAATATCCCAAAATCGTAAAGGCAGTTTTGCTGATAAAGCATTTAATTCTTGGACTTTAAAAGAAGCGGATGGGGTAACATTTTCTAAAGAATCTACTGGCACATATTGATTTTTTTCTTTAGAAAATTCATAAGCATCTTCTGGAATAATTGATTGCTTACTCGATAAAAGTCCTACTGGTTGTATTATTTCTTTTTTAGAAGAAAAACTATTAACTAAATTTTTTTTCTGATCATACAAAGAGATTTTTAAAGAAGCAGACACCTCTTCTTTGCTTTCATTACGAAGTTCTGCTGAAACAGCAACTTCTCCTTGGGAATTTTTCACATCTAAATTTTTCCCATAAACATAAACCCCTTTAGTTTCTAAATTAGAATACAAAGGCAACGTTAAATATACTAAAGGTTTAAAATGAACTTTTACTGGTCGCGTGAGGCCTCCAACAGAAGGATTAAAATCATTACAATTCCAAAAATAATTAATTCCCTCTGGATGATTTTTAGCCATACTTTCTTGAGGAAAAATATAAGAACCAGGTGTTACATCAGGTTTATTGGGCGTTTCTGCACTACAAAAAGGAATATTTCTTGTAGATGTATTATCAGAAACAATTGCAATAAGATTTTTTTCTCCTTGAATATATTTAGAAATATCAAAGCCAAAAGGAGCTACTCCAGCTTCGTAATAGCCTGCAAGATTTCCATTTACATAGACATAACAGGTTTGTCTGACTCCTTCAAATTCTAGAATAACTTTTTGTCCTAAATGTTTTTTAGGAACCGTTAACCAATTTCGATAAAAACTGGTAGTTCTTTTTTGTCCGCTTCCAGCATCTTGAATCCGATCTTTAAAAAGATCCACGTCATTAAAGGTATGAGGCAAGGTTACTTCTTCCCAATTATTTTCTTCATAATCTAATTCATAAAAATAATGTCCAGCTTGATCTTTAAAACTTTCCATTGCTTCTTGAATCGGAAAAATATCAGCTAATAAAAAATGCCATCCTTGATGGAAATAAAAACTTTCTCCTTGAGTAAAATTCATTTTCTTCTCCTTAAAGGGTATTTAATCCTGGTTTTATTTTGACTAAATCTCCTCCAATACGATACCAAATATCTAAATTTGAAGGATTGAAACAAGTTGTGCCATCTACAGAAAAAATCACTTGTTTTCCAGCAGTCATATAACGTTTAAAATCAATATTTGTCACATACCACGTATCTTCTTTACCACTAACTAATTGTGCAAATTCTTCCATTAAAGAAAAATTATTATCCCGACTAAATTCAAAACTATGACCCCAAACATACATTAGATATAAATACTGACTCTTATAAAGTTCCACAAATTCTTTTCCATGTTCCATTAGGCGATGATTATGATGACAAGTTGCTTGCCAATGATAATAATCATCAGGTAAAGAAAAATTATCTTTACTTCCTACAACACGAGAATATTCAATTCCTAATAAGGGCAACAACTCTTTAATCTCTTTTGTGTAAGAACCATTTGGATAAGAAAGTCCTTGAACAGGATATCCTACTAAGCCTTCTAAAAATTTTCGATCTTCTAAAACTTCTACTGCTACTTTGTCAATGGGACATCTAGCAATAGTCGGATGCGTGTAAGTATGACTAGCTACTTCATGGCCTTTATATAAACTAGCCACTTCCGTTGAAGGAAGGCGCTCTTCTCCTTTTATTTCTAAATTTTTTCTTTTATCTGGAAAATAAGCACTGTTTAAATGAAAGGTTCCTTTTAAATCATATTTATTAAATATTTCTACTAGTTTTCGATCTTCGATTCGCCCATCATCATAACTAAAAGTTAAGGCTTTAAATTTTCCTTCTGGATAGCATAAATTAAATTGTTCCATTAATTTTCTTCCTCTCAAATACTTTAATTGGTCCTAAAATTCCTCCAGGAGCTTTAAATTTATCTTTTTCATTGGTAATTGAATTAATACAACTTACTTTTAAATGAAG
>CAMJVA010000143.1 GCA_946409145.1 uncultured Enterococcus sp.
ATCATTCCATCATTTAAAAACTCTCCTGAAAATTTCAAATTCATCCTCTTTTCTTCCTTTCTTCACTTTTTTTAAGTGTAGCGGATTTTTATTATTTGCAACACTAATATGCTTTGAAAAATTTTACTAGACATTTTTTTCTCCTGTGCTATAGTTTTTCTATTACCTAGGAGGTGGATTTATGACACAAAAAGAATTTCTGCAAGAAGTGGGCTTACTCACATTAAAAACCTTTATTCCTTCTGTTATTATTTTACTCGCCTTAGGATTTTTGTTGAAAATTGATTTATTTTTTAATCCTTTAGCGTATTTTGTCGCCTTTATGGCCAATGTTTTATCCGCTCTTTCCATTATGAAAACAAAAGTAAAAGAAGATAAATAGGTACTAAGACAAAACGTCTTAGTACCTATTTTTCATATAAAAACATAACTTAATCACAAACTCAATTTTAGCGTCGAGGCATTTTGGAAAGTTCTGAATAACTATAAAATTGTGATTTATCAGAGTAGTCTCCTTGATAAATACTATTTAAACCAGCTTTGTTTCCAAGACTTCCTAGTTGAATCATTAAGGCTTCTTCTTTTTTAGAAAAATGAAGTCGACCTTTTAAAGAAGCATTACGAATATAATTCACTAAGCGATTCACTAAACGTTCCGGATATTTTTCTTGGTCAATTTTTTGATAAACTTGCAGCAAAACATCTGTAATATCAAGTAATTCAGGAGTTTCGTCTGGTCTTTCTTTCAATAAATTATAAAGTTCATGAATGATAGTCTTAACTTCTTCACTCATTCCCATAAAAAAATCCTTCTTTCTTTATTACAAAAACCTTTTAACAACAGCCTAAGGGTACTCCTTGGAAATTTTAGTGTCAACAGGTACAACTTTTCTAAAAAAAAGGAACTCTCCATCATTCAGAGAGTTCCTTTTTCATCTTTTACATCAAACTTTTTAATTTTACATTTGGATACTTATCTTCAAACCAGCGTTCGGCGAATTGATTTTCAAATAAGAATAAAGGTTGACCAAATCTGTCTTTGGCTAAAATATTTCTAGAAGAACTCATGCGTTCATCTAAATCTTTTGGATCAATCCAGCGAGCTGTTTTGCTGCCCATTGGGGTTAAAACCACTTCTGTATTGTATTCATTGAGCATGCGGTATTGGAATACTTCAAATTGCAGTTGACCTACAGCACCTAAAATATATTCTTCAGATAAATAAGTTTTATAAAGCTGAATGGCCCCTTCTTGAACTAATTGGTTAATCCCTTTATGGAAAGATTTTTGCTTCATGACATTTTTAGCAGAAACTTTCATAAATAATTCTGGGGTAAATTGAGGTAATTTTTCATATTGGAGTGGTGCTTTATCTTCAGTTAACGTGTCCCCAATTTGGAAATTTCCTGTATCGTATAAACCAATAATATCTCCAGCTACTGCGGATTCTAAAGTTTCTCTAGAATCAGCCATAAATTGAGTGGAGTTGGCAAGTTTCATTTTTTTACCTGTTCGCTGTAAAAAAACATCCATTCCTCGTTCAAAGGTTCCAGAACAAATTCTGAAAAAGGCAATGCGATCTCGGTGAGCAGGATTCATATTCGCTTGAATTTTAAAAACAAAACCTGTGAGTTCTTCTTTAAAAGGAGAAATGGCTTCTCCTGTTTCAGTTAAATGAGCGTGAGGTTCTGGAGCAAATTCTAAGAAGGTTTCTAAGAAAGTTTGGACTCCAAAATTGGTTAAAGCGGAGCCGAAAAAGACTAAAGTTTGGTCTCCTTTGGCTACTTTTTCTTTATTAAAAGAATCTCCAGCCCCAGTTAATAGTTCTACTTCTTCTAAAACTTGTTGGTACACACCATCTTGGCTTAAAGGATTATCCTCTGGCACATGACCATTTTCATCTAAAGGAATAAATCGTTCTTCACCACTAGCCCGATATTTTTCTACTCGATGATGATACAAATCATACAAACCCATTAATCCTTTTCCCATACCAATGGGCCAGTTCATAGGATAACTTTCAATATCTAACAGATCTTCTAATTCTTCTAATAAATCTAACGGTTCTCTTCCGTCTCGGTCTAATTTATTAATGAAAGTAAAAATAGGAATGCCCCGTTTTTTCACAACTTTGAATAATTTTTTCGTTTGAGCTTCGATCCCTTTAGCAGAATCAATGACCATGACTGCCGCATCCACCGCCATTAAGGTCCGATAAGTGTCTTCAGAAAAGTCCTCATGTCCTGGGGTATCTAAAATATTCACACGTTTTCCATCATAATCAAATTGCATAACGGAACTCGTTACAGAAATTCCCCGTTGCTTTTCAATTTCCATCCAGTCAGATTTAGCAAAATTCCCTGTTTTTTTCCCTTTGACCGTTCCTGCTTGACGAATAGCTCCCCCAAAAAGTAAAAGTTGTTCTGTAATCGTCGTTTTCCCTGCATCCGGGTGAGAAATAATCGCAAAAGTTCGGCGACGTTTAACTTCATGTTCTAAATTTTTATTTTTCATCTATTGAATAGCTCCCTAATGTATTAATCTTTGTCAAAGAATTTTCGGCACATTTTAAACTAAAAGCTGCCCTTTTTCCTACAATCTAAAATAGTATAGCATATTTTCAAGTGATTCTTAAAGTTAGAAATCATTCCTTAAAACATTTTTCTAAGAAGAAATCGCTTTAATTTAAATTTTTTTAAATCTAAGGTATGCTTAAATTAAAGGGGGAATGAGAATGAGTGAAAATGATACAAAAAATAGTGACAAGCTTTTTCAAGAGAAAAAGCAAATACGGGATGATTTACAGACCGTTTTTGAAAATCAAGACAACTTGACACCAGAAGAGGCTGAAAAAAAAGCCGCTGAAGACCGTCGCAAAGCCGAATTAGCCAAGCATGAAGCAAGTACCATGGAAACCCTGTCTCAGGAAAACGCCCAAATGTTAGAAGAAAAAGAAAAAGGTCATTTTATAGAAGACCGCTAAAATAAAAAATAAAGGAGTAAAAAAAATGGTTGATTTTAATGAAAAAGGTTTAGAAGACAAGATTAAAGGTACCATTAAGGAAGTTACTGGAAAAATTACTGGTGATGAGAAAAAAGAAGCAGAAGGAAAAATCCAAAAAGAAATTGGTGAAGCCAAAAAACAAGCAGAAGAAATGAAAGATGAAGTTTTAAAAGATGCTAAAGAATTAAAAGATAAAACCAAAGAAGGCATGGACCATTTCCAAGATAATTTTTAAATTAAACAATGGGGCAAAAGTGTTTCACTCCTTGTTTTTCGGAGATACTTTTGAAATGCCCTTATAAAACAAAACCCTCGGAAGAAAATTTCTTCCGAGGGTTTTTACTTTTATAAATATTTTGCGTCAAATTCTGGATCTTGACTCGTTAAAATTTTTGGACCATCTTTTGTAATGGCAATAGTGTGTTCGTATTGCGCGGACAAACTGTGATCAGCAGAAATATAATATTCCCAATTTTCATGAGGCACTTCTAAAACAGCTAATTGACGAGAGCCCATATTAATCATAGGTTCAATAGTAATGGTCATCCCTTCTTTTAAGCGCAAGCCATGACCTGGTCGACCATAATGTGGTACATTAGGTTCTTCATGCATAGTAGGTTGAATGCCGTGACCTACAAGCTCTCTCACATCACCGTAACCATTTTCTACTTCAGTATATTGTTGAATCGCATGACCAATATCCCCGATTCGATTGCCAATTCGTGCTTGTTCAATACCTAAGTACAAGGCTTTTTTTGTCACGTCCATCAGACGTTTGGCTTCAGGAGAAACTTCGCCCACAGCATAAGTCCAGCAAGAATCGGACATAAATCCTTTATAGTTCACTACTGTATCAACTTTAACAATGTCCCCTTCTTTTAAAATTAAATTTTTTCTTGGAATTGCATGGGCCACTTCTTCATTCACACACACACACACGGCGTATTTATAACCTTCAAAACCAATTTGTTCTGGAATAGCCCCTTTAGATTCAATGAATTTTTTACAAAAAACTTCAATGTCCCAAGCGGAAATTCCCGGTTTAATAATATCTCTTAAGCCAACGTGCATGCCAGCTAAAATGGCGCCGGATTTTCTCATGCCTTCAATTTCTTCTGGGGATTTAATGGTAATCATGTTTATATTCTCTCCTCTTCATTATTCACATCTTCTAGAATACACTATTTTGATAAAAAATGCAGAAAAAATAGATTTTAATTTTTTAGCT
>CAMJVA010000144.1 GCA_946409145.1 uncultured Enterococcus sp.
CACCGAGATCTACACTCTTTCCCTACACGACGCTCTTCCGATCTATTTCTCCAGCTGCGACACTGGCAGCTGAACCACCAGAAGAACCTCCTGGTACTTTGGTTTCATCCCAAGCATTAACCGTTTTTTGGAAATAAGAAGTTTCAGTACTACCACCCATAGCAAATTCGTCCATGTTTAATTTACCTACTGGAATCATTCCAGCTGTATAAAGTTTTTCCATAACGGTGGCATCATAAATTGGCACAAAATTTTCTAACATTTTAGAAGCAGCTGTTGTTCTTAATTGATTAGTTACAATATTATCTTTAATCCCAATGGGAATTCCAGCAAGTACTTCTTCTTTACTAATTCCTTTAATATCTTGACCTTCAGCTAGTTTTAAAGCGGCTTCTTCATTTAAAGTTAGAAAAGCTTTCACTGTATCATCAGTTTCTTTAATGCGTGAGAAGGTCGCTTTTGTTAAATCTGTTGCTGAAATTTCTTTACTTACTAATAAGTCGTGTAATTCTGAAATTGATTTTTCATATAAATTTTCCATTAGGCACCAGCCTCCCCATTATCCATAATTGCTGGGACTCTAATATAGCCATCTTTTTCATCAGGAGCATTTTTAAATAATTCTTTACGACTTGTCCCCACTTCTGGAATATCATCTCTTAAAACATTGACACTTTCAGTCACACTAAAAGTTAAAGGAATATCAGTGGTGTCAACAGTTTCAAGTAAGGCTACCATGTCTAAAATTTTTCCTAATTGATTCGTTATAACCGGCAGTTCTTCTTTGGCAAAACTTAATTTTGCTAAAGATGCCACATGTTGTGTTTCTTCATTTGTAATGGCCATGTTCCATCCTTCTTTCATCCAAATTCGTTTACAGTGTACCATAAAATCGGGAAATTAATTGAAAATATGTGAAATTGATTTCTTTTCTCCCGGAGTTTTCACAATATAACTTTGAGGACCTTTCACGGAATTTACCGTAATTTCCCAAGGGACTTCTGCAGCAAAACTTTCTTCAGCCGTTTTCCCTACAAATTGCGTAAAGCTCGTAATTTCTGTTTTTGAATAATAACCAGATTGCACTTCAATGGTGAGTTTAACTAATTTTTTATCACTGTAATAAGCAATGCCTGTTACCCCAGTTAAATTAGGGAAAAAACTAATCGTTTGGGTTTTAAATTTAGTAAAGGCATCGTTTAAGCCGTCTTCAGTGGCTTCATTAGTGCCACTTGTAGGCAGAAAAATATGATTTTCAGCAACATTTGCCCATTTATCTACTGTGGCTGTTCCTTCACTTAAACTCCCTAAAATATAATTTCCCCCAGCTACATTTGTTTTTTCAGCTTGTTGAAATAATGCAATGTAAATAGGTAAATCTTTTAGCTCACCATTTTGGCGAATCCGAGTTAAAACAGAGTTAGCCGCTTGACGTCCCTGAGTGAGCATTTCATCTTGGGTTAATTCCACTGCAGGATCTTGACTGTAATCCACTTTGTTTAAAGCAATTCCAATGACCATTCCAGCTAATTTTTCACTGGAAACATCAAAAAAATCATACTCAAGAATTTTTTGAATGCCTTGACCTTTTCCTGTATCTTCTGGATTTAAACCATCTGGATTATCAGCTGATTTTCTTTGAAGCCAACTTTTTAAAGTTAAACCATCTAATTTTTGACCTTCTTGAAAATAATAAGAGTCCACAGAAAATTGCTGTTTGGCTAATTGCAATAATCCTGTTTCAAAATTATTTTGATTATAATTACTATTTAAAGTAGACGTCTCTACATTATTAGCAATGCCACTTTGATATTTTCCATTAACTAATAGGGCTTGATAAACACTATCATCAATTCTGCCTGTGGTAATGGTTTGATTACTATTAGCAATGCCAGGATCAATATCACTGGCTCCTTTTTCCAATTTACCACATGCAGCAAATAACAGACTGGATAGTAAGAGACTGGTTAAAAAAAGCTTTTTTTTCATTCCTGTTCCCCCTGAGGCAATAAATTAAGTAAGGCTCGTTCATCCATAATGGGAATATTTAAACTTTGGGCTTTCGTGTACTTGGATCCTGGATCGGCTCCTACAATCACTAAGTCTGTTTTTTTAGAAACTGAACCTGTAACATTTCCGCCTAAATTTTCAATTTTTTCTTTTAAGTCTTCCCGAGAAAAATGTTCTAATTTTCCAGTTAATACCACCACTTTATCTTTAAAAGGATTTGCAGCAATTTCTTCTGTATCAGCCCCTAAGTAAGTCATGTTCACCCCAGCTGCTTTTAATTCAGCAATTAAAAGACTTACTTCCTCTTTAGCAAAATAAAAACGCACACTTTCAGCAATGGTTTCTCCTAAAGTAGGAATTTCTAAAAGGGTTTCTTTTTCTGCTGTAGCTAACTTATCAAGGGTTTTAAAATGTTGAGCTAAAATTTTAGCTGCTTTGGCTCCCACGTGGCGAATACCTAAACCAAATAAAAGGCGTTCCAAAGAATTTTTTTTGCTTTCTTCAATTGCTGTCAGAAAATTTCCCGCGGATTTTTCTTTCACTTTATCTAAGGTTAAAAAATCTGTTTCTGTTAAATTATAAAGATCTGCCACATCTTTGACTAAATGTTTTTCAAAAAGTTGTTGAATAATTTTTGTCCCTAAACCTGAAATATTCATCGCATTTCTGGAAACAAAATGATTCAATCCTTCTAAAAGCTGAGCTTGACACATGGGATTCATACATCTTAAAGCCACTTCTTCATCTAAGTGAACAAGAGGACTTTCACACACGGGACAAGTTGTAGGCAAAACATATTTTTCACTATCTGCTGGACGTTTTTCTAAAATCACATGGGACACTTCTGGAATAATATCTCCTGCTTTATAAATTAAAACATGATCCTTTAATCTTAAATCCTTGAGTTCAATGTAATCTCCATTGTGTAACGATGCCCGAGATACAGTAGACCCTGCAACAAGGACTGGAGTCATTAAAGCTGTTGGGGTCACTACCCCAGTTCTTCCTACTGTCCATTCAATATCTTCTAACACAGTTTCCACTTCTTCTGGAGGAAATTTATAAGCGGTGGCAAATCTTGGGGATTTTACAGTAAATCCTAATTGATCTTGGTCAGAAAAATTATTCACCTTAATCACAATACCATCAATTTCATAAGGGAGACTGGCTCTTTTTTCTTGAAACTCACTAATATAGGCCCAAATTTCTTCAATGTTATGACAAAGGCGAAATTCTGGATTCACTTGAAGACCAACAGTTTTCAATTCTTCTAAGGCACTACTTTGGCTTTGGGCTTTTAAGGGACCAAAGTCTGCTACTGTGTATAAAAAAGTGCTTAAATTTCTTTTAGCAGTAACTTTAGTGTCTAGTTGCCGTAAAGAACCTGCAGCGGCATTTCGCGGATTGGCAAAAACATCTAAGCCTTCCTCTTGTCTTTTTTTATTTAAATTTTGGAAAGAGGCTTTAGGCATATAGCACTCTCCCCGAACCTCAAGATTAATTTTTTCTTTTAAAACATGGGGAATAGAGCGAATCGTTTTTAAATTATCAGTAATGTCTTCCCCAACAAATCCGTCTCCTCTAGTAGCCCCTCTAACAAAGCGACCATTTTCATAGCGTAAAGAAATGGCTAATCCATCAATTTTTAATTCACAACAATAAGTGACTTCTTTTTGATTTAAAGCTTTTTTTACTCGATTATCAAAAGCAATTAATTCTTCTTTGGAAAAAACATCCGATAAACTCATCATGGGTACATCGTGAGTTACTTTATTAAAGCCTGCTAAAATTTTCCCTCCTACTTTTTGCGTCGGAGAATCTAAAGAAACAAATTCTGGATGGGCCGACTCTAATTTTTCCAATTCTTGGTAAAGTTTGTCATATTCAAAATCCTCCACCGTAGGACGATCTAAGACGTAATACTCATAAGCATATTGGTTTAATTTTTCTACCAGATTTTTCATGTGCTGTTGAATATCCATAATAATGACTCCTTTTTAAATTTTTTCAATGGGAGCAAATGCTGCCAGTAGTCGTTTAATTCCTTGTTCTTTAAAGGCCACGTCTAATTCAGCATCTTCTTTTGTTCCAGAAACTCTCACCACTGTTCCAATGCCCCATTTTTTATAGATCGGAAGAGCACACGTCTGAACTCCAGTCACCAATGGAAATC
>CAMJVA010000145.1 GCA_946409145.1 uncultured Enterococcus sp.
ATTATTTTTCGTAGCGTTTTACACCATCTAAGTAAGTTGCTAAAAGATCTAATTCAGGATTTAAAACAATAAAGTCCGCATCTCTTCCAGGTAAAATTGCCCCACATTTATCATAAATGTTACAACTTTTTGCTGGTACTTCAGAAGCCATAGCCACAGCTTCTTTTGGAGTAGCTATTCCCCAGTCAGAAACATTTTTCAATCCTTCTTTAAGTTTTAAAATAGAACCGGCTAAAGAACCGCTATCTTTCAAACGAGCTGTTCCATTAGCAACGACTACAGGGAATTCACCTAAAATATAATCTCCATCAGGCATTCCACCAGCCATCATACAGTCTGTAATTAAGGCCACGTGATCTCGTCCTCTCACATCCATATAAATTTCGGCAGCTTCAGGGCGAACATGATGACCATCACAAATTAATTCACCATAAACATTTTTTAAGTTCATGGCAGCACCTAACATCCCAGGTTCTCTGTGATGAAGACCGCGCATTCCGTTATAAACGTGAACAAAAACTGAGGCTCCAGCTTCAACAACTTTAGACGCTTCATCTAAAGTAGCATCACTGTGACCTAAAGAAACCACAACCCCTTGTTCTGTTACGTGTTTAACAAATTCTGCTGCCCCTTCTCTTTCAGGAGCCAAGGCGATTTTTTTAATTAAACCACCAGCAGCTTTTTGCCAAGCATCAAAAACTTCAATGGAAGGATCAGAAAAATAGCCAGGGTTTTGCGCCCCTTTATGTTTTTCAGTGAAAAATGGTCCTTCAAAATAAATCCCTTGAATTTTAGCTCCAGTCACTTCTTTATAATGATCACCAATGGTTTTAGCCACTGCTTCTAAACGTTCTTTCGAACTGGTTAAAGTAGTTG
The DNA here is from genome assembly GCA_946409145.1 of uncultured Enterococcus sp. GTDB lineage: Bacteria > Bacillota > Bacilli > Lactobacillales > Enterococcaceae > Enterococcus_J. Next base: position 877 of record CAMJVA010000145.1, read on the forward strand.
GTAAAAATGAAGTAACCCCACAACTTAATAATCCTTCTGACATGACTTTAATACCTTCAAAATCATTGTCCATTACATCATGATTCATGAAGCCATGAATGTGTGTATCAACTAAACCTGGAGCAATGAAATTGTCTTTGTAATCAATAATTTCACTATCTTCAGGAACTTCTTTAAAATATGAACCAAATTTTCCGTCAACGATTTCTAAAAATCCAGGGCCTTTAACTTCGTGTGGCAAAAAAAACTTTGCAGCTTTAACAAATTTTCCCATGATTTCTCCTTCTTTCCTTTTTTTTAACGATAACTCTTTTTTTAAAAAAAATCAAGATTGGTGTAGACCGGTTTTTAAAATAATAACCAGTGCTTACTTTTGTTGATACGTGTGTAAAAATTCAGTCATAGCCTTCATTGTTGTTTTTAAATCTTCCATTTGAGGTAAATAAACTAAACGAAAATGATCAGGTTGCCCCCAATTAAATCCTCCGCCATGAACTAATAAAATATGATGTTCATGTAAAAAGTCTAACACAAATTTTTCATCAGAATAAATATTAAACTTCTTCACATCAAGCTTTGGAAAAATATAAAAAGCTGCTTCTGGTTTTTTAGCACTAACTCCAGGAATAGCATTTAAAGCCTGATACACATATTCTCGCTGCTCATAAATTCTGCCTCCAGGAAGCAACAGCTCATCCACACTTTGATATCCCCCTAAAGCTGTTTGAATAATTTGTTGAGATAAAACATTAGAGCATAAACGCATGGAACTTAACATATTTAATCCTTCAATATACCCTTTCACATGGCTTTTATCTCCAGATAACACCATCCAGCCGCAACGAAAGCCGGCGACCCGATGAGATTTAGACAATCCATTTAAAGTCACCACAAAAAGATCAGGAGCTAAAGTAGCAATGGGAATATGAATTTTCCCGTCCATTACTAGTCGATCATAAATTTCATCAGAATAAATAATTAAATCATGTTCTCTAGCGACTTTTACAATTTCTTCTAAAACCTCTTTAGGATATAACGCTCCTGTAGGATTATTAGGGTTAATAATTACAATTGCTTTGGTTCTATTTGTAATTTTATTTTTAATATCTTGAATGTCTGGGTACCAGTTGGCCTCTTCATCACAAATATAATGAACAGGATTTCCTCCAGCTAAAGAGACAGAAGCTGTCCATAAAGGATAATCCGGCATGGGAATTAACACTTCATCTCCTTGGTCTAAAAGTCCTTGCATACACATGGTGATGAGTTCACTTACCCCATTTCCAGTGTAAATATCATTAATAGTCACATTGGGAAAATTTTTCATTTGGCAATATTGTTCAATGGCTTTTCTAGCTGCAAAAATTCCTTTAGATTGAGAATAACCTTCAGAACTTCTCACATTTAAAATTAAGTCTCGCACTATTTCATTAGGCGCATCAAAGCCAAAAGGAGCAGGGTTTCCAGTATTCAGCTTTAAAATTCGAACCCCTTCTTCTTCCATTCTTTCTGCTTCTTCTAAAACAGGCCCTCTAACATCATAGCTAACATGATCTAATTTTTTTGATTTACTAAATTCCCGCACTCTCTCATCTCCTACTTGCTTTTTTTCTTGGTGTAGTCTATGTTAAGAAAAAAACTTCTTAATTGCAATTAATTTAAGAAAGAATGGATCGATTTGGAAAAAAAATTAACTTTCTCCTTACTAGAAAAAGCAAAACAATTACCAGAAACTCCTGGTGTCTATTTAATGAAAAATAAAGACGATCAGGTGATTTATGTAGGCAAAGCAAAAGCATTAAATAAACGAGTCACTAGTTATTTTAGACTGTCTAAAAACCATTCTAAAAAAGTAGTACACTTAGTAAAAGAAATTGCTGATTTTTCAGTAATTCATGTACCTAGTGAGTTTTCTGCCTTACTTTTAGAATGTCAATTAATTCATGAAATTAGACCTTGCTATAATCAACTCATGAACCATTATGAAGGCTATGGGTATTTTTTATTAGAGAATCAACAACTAAAAATTGTTGATGAGTTTTTAGACCAAAAAGAATGTTTTGGCCCTTTTTATAAAAAAGAAAAAATGAAAACATTTCTAGACGTGGCCAATTCTTTGTACCGTTTCACAGGTCCTTTGCAGTACGCAAATGGTATTATTTATCCATATACTAAAGACATGAGCCCTAAGGAAAAAGAGCAGGAATATCAAGAACGTCTTGTGGAATTTACTGAGGCTTTACGAGGAAAAAATTCAAAAATTTTGGATCGTCTTATGGATAAAGTGAGTTTCTTTGCGGAAAAAAATGATTTTTCCCAAGCAAATATTTGGTGGGAGAAACAAAAAATTGCTGCCTATTTTTTAAGACGCAATCATCAGTTGCTTCAAGCGAATCAAAATAATTTATTTTTAGGACGTCTCCTTTTGCCAAGTGGTGAAAAACAATTTATTTTATATGGTAAAGGTGAAGTCTTAGGAGAGGTCTGTTATAAAAATAACGTCTCTAATGATCAAGCTTTAAAGCACCTTTTAAAAAAGGTCCCAAAGAAAAAATGGACTGCTTTAAAAGCAAAACCAGGACTCACAAAATCAGATGGAGATTTATTTCCTATTTTCTTTAATTATTTAAATAGAAATGGAGAAATCACCCGCTACGATTTTCCCAAATAAAAAAGCAAGAGATTTTCTCTTGCTTTTTTATAATATAACTGGGATAGCAGGGTTCGAACCCGCACTAACCAGAATCAGAATCTGGCGCCTTACCAATTTGGCTATATCCCAATAAGTCCTTTCTTAACTTAAAACTAATTTTTTTATCTGTCAAGAAAGTAAACTAAGTTCTATTTTTTGACAATTAAAAAAAAGTTCGGTAAAATTTTTCTGTTATGCGAAGGTGGCGGAACTGGCAGACGCGCATGCTTCAGGCGCATGTGGTTAACACCGTGAGGGTTCGAGTCCCTTTCTTCGCATTAGCAAAAATTGTTTTGAAAAATATTTTTCAAAAAAACAACTATTGCTCATTTGAAAAAAATAGTGTAACATAAACATGTTCTGCGGAAGTGTTGGAATTGGCAGACAAGCAAGACTAAGGATCTTGTGGGCGAAAGCTCGTGAGGGTTCAAGTCCCTTCTTCCGCATTGTAAAAAGCCTCCCTTCTTTTTAGAGGGAGGCTTTTTTTGTATGCTTTTTATGTTAAGAAGAGCTGAATCAATGGATTCAGCTCTTCTT
>CAMJVA010000146.1 GCA_946409145.1 uncultured Enterococcus sp.
TAATTTTTTTACCGATTAAAATTTTTCTCCGACATTGGGTTTTCTTTCTACTAAGCGGGTTTTTTTAATTTTTCCAATGGTTAATGGAACTGTTTCGTATTTCACATCGGAATATTCTAAGCCAAACCAACTTTCAGGGGACATGGTGTATTTTTTAATGAAGAGTTTCGCTTGCATAATTTGCCGATCCCATTTGGAAAGTTCTGTGTTATTAGAAAGAGCTTCTTTAATGAGGATAAATTGAAAATCGCCCACTTCTCGTCCAGGAGTAATGGAGTATTTTTGATATTGTTTTTTCAAACGTCCTTGTTTCATGAGATCGTGGATAATTTGGCGAATGTACACATTCACTTCTTGGTTAACGCGAAATCCTAAGTAAAGTTTTAATTTCACCACAAAGTCAGTATCCATCATATCCACTTCAAATTCTTTAGTGAAAGGTTCGTCTGTCACGACTACATTCACAAACCAATAAACATTGGCACGTTTTGGCCGTTTATCTAAGATAGAGTAGATAAATTGTCGACCAATCATATCTCCGTCCATTTTAGGTACTAAAAAGACCACGTTTGTTTGATAAACAGGCAAAGTACTGTCTTTGTGTAAAACATTTAATTGAGGGAGGTATTCTCTTAAATTAATATCCACAGCGACATTTTCTTGAATAATATTTCCCCATTCCCAAATGATCATGAAAAATAAAATTACAAGAGCCATGCCTACAGCTACGTAACCGCCATGGAAGAATTTCGCTACACTGGATAAGAAGAAAATAGCTTCAATGACTCCAAAGAATAAAGCGATAACGAAGGCGAAAATTTTTGGCTGGCCACTTTGAGCCAAGTAGAAGAAAAGAAGGAAAGTGGTCATGAGCATGGTAACGGTAATGGAAAGACCGTACGCTGCTTCCATATGAGAAGAGGTTCTAAAGGTAATCACGATTAAAGAACAAGCTACCCAGATAATCATATTAATCACTGGAATATACATTTGTCCAATGGATTTTCCCGGATATTGAATTTTTAATCTTGGAAGTAATTTTAATTTAATGGCTTCAGAGACTAAAGTGAATGAACCAGAAAGGAGAGCTTGACTGGCAATAACCGCAGCTACTGTAGCAAAAGCCACTCCAAAGACCATTAAGCCTCCAGGTAACATTCTAAAGAAAGGATTTAAATCTTCAATGGCTTGGACACTTGGATTTTGGTAATGTTTAATGAGCCAGGCAGCTTGTCCAAAATAATTTAACATAAGACATACTTTTACATAAGGCCAGCTGACGCGGATATTTCCTTTACCCACGTGCCCCATATCAGAATACAAGGCTTCAGCCCCAGTGGTGGCTAGGAAAATATTTCCTAAAATTAAAATACCCAATTTGTTTTCTGGGCTAAATAAAAGACGAATAGCATAATAGGGATTTAAAGCGCGGATTACAGAAAGATCTCCGGCAAAATTAATTAAGCCCATGACGCCTAAAAAAGTAAACCATAAAAACATCACTGGCCCAAAAGCTTTTCCCACTGCTTCTGTTCCGAAACGTTGGAGTGAAAATAAAACTAAGAGAATAATTAAAGTAATAATAACAATAACATTTTGATCGTTGCCAAATTTGGCATAAAAAGCTGGAATACCTCTGAGTCCTTCAATGGCAGTGGTGACCGTTACGGCAGGTGTTAAAACACCGTCAGCTAATAAAGCCGCGCCTCCGATCATGGCTGGAATAATTAAAAATTTCCCGCCTTTTCTAACCAAAGTGTATAAAGAAAAAATTCCTCCTTCACCGTGGTTATCTGCTCTTAGAGCGATTAAGACGTATTTAATGGTGGTGAGTAACGTTAAGGTCCAAAAGATTAAGGAAACAGTCCCAATGATAAAGGTGGGATCGATTTTATCTAATCCTCCATTTCCTTGAACAATGGCTTTCATAACGTATAACGGACTTGTCCCAATATCTCCATAGACAACGCCCATTGCCACAAGGAGTCCGGCGACAGAAACCTTTTGGCGTGTTGCTTTTGACATTTTTTTCTTCCTCCTAAAATGAGTAAACTAAAAGACCTAAGTTCTACTGAACCTAGGTCTCGCAAAAATATCTAGGACCAAGGAAAAATTTTTTCCCAGAGTTGTTGACCCTAGATCACAGAGTTGTGTGCTACTCCCCTAATGAGGTCATTATGCCTAGTTTAAAAGTGTTTGTCAAATGTTTTTTGAGAAAAAAATAGGAAAATTTCCTAATAGTTTTCACCTTTATTATCAGGATATTTTTTTAAATTTCGGCATACTTTTCTTTGATAAATTTTTGACTTTGAATGAGATGATCTTCTCTTACTGCTTCAAGGGAGGCAAACATTAAAGGACGATCGTATTTGATAAATTTCAAAATGTCAGTGTAATCCATTTTTCCAGTGCCTACAGGAACGATTTTCACGTGATTATCTTCCATGACATAATCTTTCAAGTGAACTGCCGCAATATGATCTTGTAAGGCGTTAATGGCGTTATACGTATTTTTCACTTGGTCTTTGAAATTATCTGGGCGAACAAGATTAGCTGCATCAAAAATAATTTTTAAATTAGGGGAGGCCACTTCATCAACGAGGCGCTTGGCTAATTCAAAAGTGTATAAAGGATGATTCAGTCCAGCTTCAATTCCGACTAAGACCCCTAATTTTTCAGCGGCTTCAACCATTTTTAAAATCGAAGCTCGAGCGCGAATGTAGGCTTCTTCAGTGAAATTATCAGTGGTGTAGCCTGTTTTTAAACTCCCTGTTTCTGTGCCCACTAAAGTACAGTGGAAATCTTTGGCTAAAGTTAAGTGATGAATAAAACTATTCACTGCTTCTTGGCGAATTTTTTCATCTAAAGAAGAAATATTCACGTAACAGCCTAAAACAGAAATGTGTAGCCCGTTATTTTGCAAATAATCCCCTAAGTAAGCCGCTGTTCCATGGGTCACTGTGGATAAACTTGGGGCAAGTTCAGGAAAAGATTTTTTCACGGCTAGTTGAATGTGTCCTAAGTCGTAATGATGCAACTTTTCCACTAATTCTTCTTTAGTATGGGCAGTGAGATCGTGGGCGCGCATGCCAAGATTTAAAGGAATCATGGTGTAACCTCCTGATGGTTTAGTTTTTTAGTGGTTTTTAACTGAAATCTTTTTTAACTCTTTTTTTAAGGGAAGAGAGGAAAGAGCCAGAGCTTCTGCCACTAGTTTTGCCACTGTTTTTGCTCCCAATTCATTAAAATGTGTGTTATCACAGACTCCATTAGGATAATTCACGTAGGTGTGTGGAGGAAGCTGTAAGAAAAATTGGCGGGAAGTGTCATCATTATATTCATTGAAAAAATCAATGGTGACACGATTTAAATCAAGTAAAGGAATATTTTTTTCCTTAGCTAACTGCCGACACGCTTCAGGATAGTCTCCTAATAAGGTGGAATCAATTTTTCCATTAAGGTATCCTCGGCGAGTCACAGAAGTTAAGAGAACGGGAGTGGCTTGATTTTTTTTAGCTACTTCCACAAATTGTAATAAATTTTCTTGATAAGTAGTGTAAGGGTCAGTACCTCTTGTGTCATCTTCAATTTTTTGATCATTATGCCCAAATTGAATGAACAAATAATCTCCTGGTTGTATTTGCTGCGCAATATTTAAAAGCCGACCTTCAGCAATAAAAGATTTAGTGGAACGACCATTAACGGCTAAATTTTCAACAGTCACTTGATCAGTGAAAAAATCCCCAATAAATTCTCCCCAGCCAGCTTCTGGCCGTTTTTCAGGTAATTTTTTCGCTGCTGTAGAATCTCCAGCAATAAAAAGTTTCAACTTAGTTTTCCTCCTGAAGTTTTAACCAATTTTCTAATAAAGAAACCCATTGGAAAGTGTGAGGGAAATCTTTTTGCATCCCTAGTCCATGAGGTCCTTCAGGGAATTCATGATATTCAAAAGGCACACCAGCTTTTGAATAAGCTAAAGCTAAGGTTAAAGAATTAGCTACAGGAACCGCTTGATCTTGACCTGTTTGCCAAATAAAAGCAGGTGAGGAAGTAGGGTTAATGAGATTTTCTAAGGAATAGTTTTTTAAATTTTCTTCAT
>CAMJVA010000147.1 GCA_946409145.1 uncultured Enterococcus sp.
TAGCGAGGAAAAATTATTAGAAAGCAATTTTCCTCATTTGAATAAAAATTCTTCGCAGTTTCAACAAAAACTAGAAGATGTTCATGAAATAGAAAAATCCTTAAAAAAATTAATGACCTTGTGTGGGGAAGAAGAAAATATCCCAGATTTAGAAGAAACGCCCTTTAGAGTAGTCAAAGCATTTTTAGAATATACAGTAGGCTACCGAGAAAATCCCGCTGCTCACTTAGAAAAAACCTTTGATATTGAACAACATGATCCCGTGATTGTAAAAGATATTGAGTTTTATTCTATGTGTGAACATCATTTTGCGCCTTTTTTTGGGGTGGCCCATGTAGCGTACATTCCAAATAAAAAAATCACCGGTTTATCAAAAATAGCTCGGGTTGTTGAAGGGTACGCCAGACGTTTTCAAGTGCAAGAAAGACTAACTAATCAAATCGCGGACGCCATTGAAGACGTTTTAGAACCCCTTGGAGTCATGGTGGCAATTGAGGCAAAACATTTATGCGTTTCTAGTCGCGGTGTAAAAAAAGAAGATGCCAAAACATTTACTTTAGTAAGTAGAGGACTTTATGCAGACAATCCACAGTTGCGTTCTGAATTTATGATGGCGATTAAGTGAGGTCATTTTAATGGTGACAAATAAAAAAGTGGTGTTCATTACAGGAGGCACAAGAGGCATTGGTAAACAAACAGCCAGAATTTTTGCAAAAGCTGGGTATCAACTTGCCTTAAATTATCACCAGAATAAAAAACAAGCGGAAACCTTCCAAGAAGAATTAATGGCGACCTATCATGTTCCTGTCCGCTTATACCAAGGAAATATTGGTAGTGAAGAAGAAGTAAAACAAATGGTCCAAAGTATTTATGAAGATTTTTTCAAGTTGGATATTTTAATTTTAAATGCAGGGCCGTTTATTCATGAAAATATTAAAGTAAAAGATTATACCACAGCCCAGTGGCGACAAATGATGACGACTAATTTAGATAGTTTCTTCTATTTAATAAGAGAAATATTACCCCATATGGAAAAACAGAATTGGGGACGGGTGGTGGCTTTTGGCTATGATCAAATTGAACGGGTATCCGGTTGGCCCAAAAGAGGGGCGTATAGTGCTGCTAAAACAGGTGTGGCTGCACTTGTGAGAACGTTAGCCGCAGAAGAAAAGGACTATAACATTACCGTGAACATGATTTGTCCAGGAGACATTAAAGCAGACTGGAAAGAAACAGATATTAATACTTCTCGTAAAAAAAATATCCCGAATGAAAAAAGAAACGCCACAGGAGAGGACATCTCAAGGGTCGTTCTTTTTTTAAGTGAGGAAAACTCTGATTATTTAACAGGAAATATTATTAATTTATCCGGGGGAGAAAATATTATTGCGAGAAAAACTAAAAAAAATTTCTAGTGATGCGCCAAATTATTGCACCCCTGCGCGAAAAAAAGGACGCATAGTACTAATAAGATGATAAGCTAGACATTAAAGGAGAAAAAATGAATTACCCCATTTTATTGTTTGATTTAGACCAAACGCTCTTAGACACAGACGAAAATGCGGAAAGAGCTTTAAAAAAATTGACCCTCCCTAAAGACTTTTCTTTTACGAAAGAAAAATTGTCCTATTGGCATTTGTTCAATGCAGAATTGTGGCAAAAATTAGAAGTAGGGGAACTCTCTCATGAAACACTGTTAAACACGCGTTTTACACATTACTTTTCCCAGTTTGGCATTTCTGTAGATGGGAAAAAAATGCGTGAAGAGTATGAACCATTATTTGCGAGTGAACACCAATTAATTCCTGGGGCAACAAAGATAGTGACAGAACTTTCTAAAAGAGGGCATCGTCTTTATGCTATTTCTAATGGAACGAAAGAAAAACAATATCAGCAGTTAGAAAAATCACACTTGAAATCTTATTTTTCTGATATTTTTTTGTCAGAAGATATTGGATTTCAAAAGCCAAGTAAAAAATTTTTTCAAGCAGTGGAGAAAAAAATTGCCGACTACGATCCAGATTTAACCATGGTCATTGGAGATTCTCTTTCAGCAGACATTCAAGGAGCAGGAAATGCAGACTTGCCAAGTATTTGGTTCAATCGGAAAAATGTAGAGTGGGTGCCGCCGTTTATGCCCACTTATACAGTGCAACACTTAGAAGATATTTTAGAACTAGTCTAAAATAAATTTGGTCTTTCTTTTCATTGAGAGCCATGAATCAATTACATTTTTAAGGAGATTATCATTGAAAAAATCTAATGCACTTTTAAAATCTTTTTTTGCCAGTCTTGCTTTAATTGCTGTCCTCGTTTTTATTTTAGGAAGAAGCTGGTGGGCAAGCTTTGGGCAGCCGAAATTTTGGCTAGGACTTATTCTCATTATTGCTGTGTTTGCTTTTACTTTTTATGCTTCATTAGAACGCTACACTTGGGAAGATAAATTAAACAGCTACGTGACACGCTTTGCCTTAACGCCCGAAAAATTAGCCCAAATTACTGGACGCTCTAAATATGATTTTGCTGAAACTAAATCTGGAAAAATCATCATTGGGACTAAAAATAAAAAAGAACGAAAACAAATTTTACACGCTTTAGAAAAAATTTACGGACCACTTGTTTAAAAAAAGACCACTTTCAAAGTGAAATAATTCTTTTTAAAAGAAAATTTCACTGGAAGTGGTCTTTTTTTATTAGAGGAGAGAGTCTTGGTTTAGTATAATGAAAGGTAATATTTTAGAAAGTGGCGAGAATATGTCTTTGTCTATTAAAAAATTAACAGTAAATGATTGGAAAGAAGCGCAATTTTTACAAGTAAAAAAAGAGCAGGAAAATTTTATTGAGTCTATTGAAGAGTGTTTTAAGGAGTCGGAAAGTTCTGATGAATGGCATTCTCTTGGAGTGTATGTAAAAGATTGTTTTGTGGGTTACGCTATGTATGGTTGGATTCAAGAAGAGCAGCGTTTATGGTTAAATCGTTTTTTTATTGATGGCAGGTATCAAGGAAATGGATATGGTAAAAAAGGGTGCCAGTTGGTTATTGAAAAATTATGGAAAGACTTTCCTAAGGCAGAAAAAATTTATTTAAGTGTCTATAAAGAAAATCTTCCAGCTATTACTTTATATCAGTTTTTAGGTTTTGTTTTGACTGCTGAAAAAGATATTAATGGAGAAAAAATCATGTGCTTAAGTAAAGTGAGCAAGTTATAAACTAAAAAAAGTTCCAATAGCAAAAATTGCTATTGGAACTTTTTTTATGCTTCTAATTTTTCTAAGAAGTCGATATATTTATCTACAATTAATTGGAAGTAATCTTGTGTTTCTTTTTTGAATTCCCCATTTTCATCAATTAATTGGATAATATTGCCAATATAGGCTTCTGGTTGTTGCAATGTTGGCATATCTAAAAAGACTAATGATTGGCGCAAAATGTGGTTAGCGCCAAATCCCCCAATTCCCCCAGGAGAAACACTGACTGCTAAAGCGGGTTTGCCGCCCCAAACGCTTTTTCCATAAGGACGAGAACCTACGTCTAAAGCATTTTTTAAAGCTGCTGGTACAGAACGATTGTATTCTGGTGTGAAAAAGAAGATACCGTCTAAAGGTAAAACTTTTTCTCTAAAGGCTGTCCATTGTGCTGGAACTTTTCCTTCCATTTCTAAATCTTCGTTATAAAAAGGGAGATCACCAGTTTCAATGAATTCTGCTTCAAAACCTGTTGGTAAAAGTTCAGCAAATTTTTTTGCTACTTTTTTGTTAAATGAAGCTTCTCTTAAACTTCCAACAATAATACCGATTTTTTTGGTCATATTCTATTCTCCTTTAAAGGTGTTTTTTATTTTCTTAACACTTAAAGTTTATCTGCTTTTTAAGAAGAAAACAATTGTTATGCTTGCTCAGTAATTCCTTAAGAAAAAAGGTAGGAAAAATAAAACCATCCTGTAAAAACAAATAGTTTTTACAGGATGGTTTGTTAGATCAATTTTTGAAAAGTAGCAACTAAAGTAATTTTTTTACCGATTAAAATTTTTCTCCGACATTGGGTTTTCTTTCTACTAAG
>CAMJVA010000148.1 GCA_946409145.1 uncultured Enterococcus sp.
CTAATTTTTTTCCCATATTTGTCCCTCACTTTTTTTAAGAATAACATATTTTCCATTAGAAATGCTGAACGAGCTCGTTCAGCTCTCAAGCAAAATGCGCTTGAAAAATTTAGCGATGAATTTTGTCGCGAATTCAGCAAGTGATTTTGCACCGAGAGCTAGCTCGTTTTGCTGGACAATGTCCAGATAAAAATGACGTAAACCATTGGTAAATATAATGTTTTTCAATTAAAAATTTTATAATCCCTTTAACTTCAAAAAAAATAAGAGGCAAGAACAAAAGGTTCTGCTTCTTATTCTAAAATTCAGACTTTTTTTCTATGAATTTTTAATTAATGAGCTAAAGGACAGACGCGTCCTCTTATTTCATTGTCTTTTTTATTATTTTCTTGATTTAATTGTTTTCCATCTTTTAATAGTAATAATCCTTGATATTGCTGCAAATCATCGTCACATTCTTCACACCAACGAAGCTCATCTTTGTTCCAAAAGGCAACTAAATATTGATCTTTAGCTTTTGTTTCGGCAAATTTCCCGTTAAATTCTTGAACTTTTTGTAAAAAGAATTTTTCAGCTTCAGCAATGGTAGAAAATTCTTTTTTATGGGTGACTTCTTTTTCCCAGCCGTCTAAAAACCACCAAGGTTCAAAATCTCCATAGGTTTCAATCACTTCATACATACCCTTCACCTCGTCTTTATCCTAACCACTTTTTAGTCACTTAGCAAAATTTTTGCTTCATGTATGTACAAAAAAACAGTGGGACAAAAGGACTCTCTCAAAAATAAGGATTTTAAAAGATACAATGATTTAAAATTTATTTAACCCTTCTTATTCCTTAAAGAAAAATCCTTTTGTAACTGTTTTTCTTTTAATTACACATATTGTAATTCTTTAGCTTCTTTAAAGGCACAATCAATTAATCCTCCACCAAGGCAAACGTCACCGTCATAAAAAACTACTGCTTGGCCTGGAGTAATCGCTCTTACAGGTTCTGCAAAAACAACTTCAGCTGTGTCGTTTCCTGTTAAATGAACGGTTACTGGAACATCTTGTTGGCGATAACGGAATTTAGCTGTACAAGAAAAATTTTCAGGAAACTCTTTATCCTGAGTAAAATGAATGGTACTTGCTTTTAGTGAATCAGCATAAAGGGCGGGATGATGAAATCCTTGACCCACGTACAAAATATTTTTAGCTAAATCTTTTCCCACTACAAACCAAGGATCGTTATTGGTGCCGTTTGTTCCCCCAATTCCAAGTCCTGAACGTTGACCAATGGTGTAATACATCAAACCATCATGGCTTCCCATATCAACATTATCTAAGGTCATCATGCGACCTGGTTGTGCTGGTAAATATTCACTCAGGAATTTTTTGAAATTTCTTTCTCCAATAAAGCAAACTCCGGTGGAATCTTTTTTCTTCGCTGTAGCAAGACCAAAACGTGCCGCAATTTCCCGCACTTCTTTTTTATTCATGCCACCTAGTGGAAACATGACTTTTTGCAATTGACTTTGAGAAAGTTGGGATAAAAAGTAAGTTTGGTCTTTATTATTATCCACCCCGCGCAACATATTAACTGTACCATCTGGTAATTTTTCAATTTGCGCGTAATGTCCTGTTGCCACATAATCGGCTCCAAGTTCCATAGCATAATCTAAAAAAGCTTTAAATTTAATTTCTTTATTACACATCACATCAGGATTTGGAGTGCGACCTTTTCTATATTCTGCTAAAAAGTATTCAAAAACCCGATCCCAATATTCTTTTTGAAAATCTACGGAATAATAAGGAATACCAATTTCATCTGCTACTAAAGCCACATCTTTATAATCTTCTGTTGCCGTACAGACACCAAATTCATCCGTGTCGTCCCAGTTTTTCATAAAGACGCCGATCACATCATACCCTTGCTCTTTTAATAAAAGAGCTGTGACGGAAGAATCCACTCCCCCACTCATTCCAACTACTACGCGCGTTTGACTATTATCCAACACACATCACCATCATTTCATTTGAATTCTGAATTCCACGATTTGAAGGTCGTTTAACATCAGTATTTCTGATTTTACTACAAATTAAACAAAAATTCACTATGGAAGATTAGAAAACCTTCCTTTTTTAAAATTTTTCTGCTTGTAAGTGTTCTCTTTTTTTTCCCATGAGTTCTAAAATTTCATTTTCTGAAATAGGCGCACCAAATGGTAATTTCAGTTTTAGAAAATCTCTTTCAGGAGCATCTACTCCCACATTAATATTTTCTTTTAAAGGCACCATAGAGTGGTGAATATGTCCGTGAAGATTAATTGAATTTTTACTAATTCCTAAAAGCAAGGGATAATGAGTTAAGAAAAATTGATGATGATTTAATTTTTGAATCATTCCCACATCGTGAAAAGAAAATTTTCCTTTCGTATCCTGTGCTTTTAAATAATTAAACAAACTTCTAGGATCGTGGTTTCCTTTAATAAAAGTGATTTTCCCTGGAAGATGATTTAAAAGTTGAAAAATTTCTGGATACCCCCCTTCATAATCAGGATGAAAAGCAATATCCCCTAAATGAAACACTTCATCATTTTCTTTCACCCGAGAACACCACGAGTCAACCATGACGTCATTCATTTCATAAATATCTTTAAAAGGTCTGGGAGAAAAGTCAGAGTTTCCTAACAGATTTTCATGAAAAAAATGCGTATCAGCAATGTAATAACGCATTAGATTACCTCCTTTTTCTAAATACTTAGACAAAAAAATCTGAGACAAAAAGTCCCAGATTAAAAAATTATGCTTTTTCAAATAATCCTCGGTCAATCATCCCGTCTAATAAGAAATAAAATTTGTCTTGCAACATTTTTTTGGCAGGATCTTTAAAAATATCTACGGATTTTAAGCCATTTTTAGTCGTTACAGACATTTTTAAATTTTCTACTGCTTCATCTACGGTAATTTTTAATTTTAATCCTTCTTGACTTTGAGGAGTGGCTTTTAAAGGAACAATGAGTTGGTAGTTTCTTCCATTAGTTTCTGTAAAGCCATTGTCTCTAAGAGTATAACGTTTTGCAGAAGGATTAAGTTGATATAATACTGGGCAACCTAAGACTGTTGCTTTTTTAGCAAATGCCATTTTCTTCACCTCGTTTTGTCTTTTCTTTATTATAACGAATATTAAAAGAATTTACCTTATTTTTTAACGTTTTAATTCAGCAATTAATTTGTCGCAAAAAAGCGCCATTTCTTCCAGGGTATTTTCATATCCTAAAGAAATGCGTAAACTTGCCTTAACTTGTGGCGCCTCTTTTCCAAACATGGCACTTAACACGTGAGAAGGTTCAGCAATACCTGCTGTACAAGCAGATCCTGCAGACAAAGCAATCCCTAAAAGATCCAGCCGGGTTAATAAAATGTCTCGGTGAATATGAGGAAAATATAAATTCATGGTTTGGGGGATTTTATTTTCTATATCCCCATTTAAAGAAAAAGCAATCTTTTCTGCTGTGAGACGATTTAAAATATAATCGCTCAATTCCTTCATTTTTTCTTGTCCAGCTTTTCGGTGACGAAAGGCTTTTACCGCCTCGGCCATTCCCACAATGCCTGGAAGATTTTCTGTGCCAGCTCGGCGTTTTTCTTCTTGTTCTCCTCCTTTAATAAAAGGAGGTAACACGATACCTTCTCTTTCGTATAAAAAGCCCACGCCTTTTGGTCCATTGAATTTATGGGCTGAAACACTTAATAAATCTACACCTAAATCACCAATGTTAATTTCTAAAGGACCATAAGCTTGCACGGCATCAGTGTGAAAAACTGCTTGATGGTCTTTTAAAATATCGCCAATTTCTTTAATAGGAAAAATAGTTCCTGTTTCATTGTTCACCATCATGATAGAAACTAAAATAGTATCATCGCGCAAATTTTCTTTAAAAGTTTCTAAAGACAAGCGACCTTTTTCATCCACTGGTAAATAAGTAATTTCAAACCCAAGAGATGCAAGATATTTCATCGGTTCTAACACTGCGGGATGTTCAACTTTTGTGGTGA
>CAMJVA010000149.1 GCA_946409145.1 uncultured Enterococcus sp.
CTTTTCCCCCTACATTTTTTACGGGAAATTCACAACTAACAGAAACCATCGCATGCTGTGCTTCATTGCTTAAAATTTGCAAAATAATTTTTTCTTGAGGAAATTTTTCAGCTAAAAAGTCGCCCACACCTTCTAAGATAGAATTCATCATATTCGCACCCATGGCATCTTTTGTATCCATGTATAAATCCACACTTAAAAAATTTTCAATAGCACGCAATTTGATTTTTCTTAAACCTCCCCCTCTTTTATAAATGGAAGGATAAGTTTTTTTGGCTACTGTAAAAATTTCTTCTTCTAACTGAGCAATTTTTTCTTTCAGTTGAGGATCTTTCACTTTAGAAAAGACAATTTGTCCATTTAATAATCTTTCCGAAAAGTGACTGGTAAAGTTACCGGCCATTTTTGCTCCATAATTACATGCTGCCACTACAGAAGGTTCTTCTGTGGCTAAAGGAACAATATAATTTTTTCCATTTAATTGCACATCTTTCACTAATCCTAGAGGAATTTCCACTTCACTAATGGTATTTTCACTTAATTGGTTTAAGACCTCTTTAGGTAGACTCGTCTTTTTCATTTCTGAAATAGTTTCTTGGGATAACGCTCTTTGTTCACTGATCCAGTTTTGTCTTTCTTCTACTGACCATTCATAAAATTTTCCGGGCTTTTTTTTTACTGGATGCTCTAGTAACACTCCTACTCCAAGTCCTCCTCCTACACATAAAGCAGCAATACCATAATGTTTATTTTCATTATTTAATTGATGAGCTAAGGTAGTCGTAAGACGAGATCCTGTGGCGCCAATAGCGTGACCTAAAGAAATGCCGCCCCCTAAAGGATTCACTTTTTCAGGATCTAAACCTAATTTTTTTTCTACCACTAAAGAAGTGGCAGCAAAAGCTTCATTAATTTCAAAAATATCAATCTCTTCTTTAGTGAGTTTACTTTTTTCTAAAAGTTCTTGAATGACAACAATGGGAGAAATGCCCATAATGGAAGGATCAAATCCAATTTCAACACTTTCTTTTAAAATGGCTAAATAAGGCCAGTTCATTTCTTCTGCAAAACTTTTACTACATAATAAAACACCTGCAGCACCATCATTAATGGTTGAAGCATTACCAGCAGTTACTGTGCCATTTTCTTTAAAAACAGGTTCTAAGGTAGCTAATTTTTCTAAAGTCGTTTCTTTTCTGATTCCTTCGTCTATTTGAAGTTCTTTCATTGGAGCAAGTTCTTTAGAAAATTTATTTTCTGCCCAAGCTTTAGCGGCTTTTTTTTGGGATAAATAAGCAAATTCATCTTGCTCTTTTCGGGAGATGCCATACATTTCCGCTACTTTTTCAGCCGTTAAGCCCATGGGCGCATTGGAAAAAGCATCAGTGAGTCCATCATAAAATAAACTTTTTACTTCCGTTCCATCTGGCTTTTTCAAAGTAGGCGCTTGGGTCATACTTTCGACCCCACCTGCTAAAACAACTTTAGCTTTGCCTAATTGAATGGCCTCTTTACCTAGTAAAATGGCCTTTAGTCCAGAAGCGCATACCTCGTTAACTGTATAGGCAGGAATTTTTAAATCTAAACCACTTTTTACAGCAATTTGTCTGGCTACATTTTGCCCGCTTCCAGCTTGTAACACGTTACCAAAAATGACTTCACCAATATATTTTTTACTTTCTGGAAATTTATTTAATAAGGATGTGGCAATATGCACTCCTAGTTCCACACTCGTTAGATCCTTTAAAGCCCCGCGATATTTTCCAATGGGACTTCTTAAACCAGTTAATAGCACAACTTCTTCCATTGTTACACCTCCATTTTCTATAATACCAAATATTTATTCTCTTCACTTTTTTAATTTCTTATTTTTCATTACTTTAGCAAAAAATTAAATTATTCTTTTTTTCTTTTCAAAAGTGACTCTTCCATGCTAAAGTGAAGTTGCGTTTCTATTTTGCTTTTTTACATATTTTTACAAATAAAGGAGAAAGATTCATGACAATTGGTATTGATAAAATAAATTTCTTTGTGCCGCCACACTTTTTACCTATGACGACTTTAGCCAAAGGACGCAATGAAGATCCACAAAAATATCTCGTAGGTATTGGACAAGATAACATGGCTGTGACAGAAAAAACCCAAGATATTATTACTTTAGGGGCTAATGCTAGTAAAAAAGTCTTAGAAAATGAAGACTTAAACAATCTTGCCATGATTATTTTTGCCACAGAATCAAGTACAGATGAATCAAAAGCTGCTGCTATTTCTTTACACTCTCTTTTAAAATTACCGCCTTTTGTTCGAGCTATTGAAGTGAAAGAAGCCTGCTATTCTGGAACAGCAGCTTTAATGTGGGCCAAAGATTATATTGCCGCTCATCCTGGAAAAAAAGTGTTAGTCGTCACAGCAGATATTGCTCGTTACGGACTCAACTCAGGAGGAGAAGTGACTCAAGGAGCTGGGAGTGTAGCAATGTTAATCACTGAAAATCCTAGAATTTTAGCAATTGAAAGTGATGAAGTGACTTTAACAGAAGATATTTATGATTTTTGGCGGCCCACAGGAGAAAATTATCCTCGAGTAGATGGACCTTTATCCAATAGTACTTATATCGAATTTTTCGGCAAAGTTTTTACTGAATATGGGCAAAAAACGAAAAAAACTTTCCAAGATTTCACTGCTCTTTTATTTCATTTACCCTATACTAAAATGGGAAAAAAGGCTTTACTCTCACAACTTCCTGCTGAAGAAGAACGCCTCTTAGAAAAATACACTTTATCAGCCCAATACACTCGACAAGTAGGCAATCTTTACACAGGTTCTTTATATTTAGGCCTTATTTCTTTACTAGATAATGATTCTTCTTTAAAAGCAGGGGATACTTTAGGCTTATTCAGCTATGGTTCAGGAGCTGTGGGGGAATTTTTCTCTGGAAAACTCGTCTCCGGTTTTGAAAAACAGTTGGACACTGCTTATCACCAAGAACTTTTAGCTAATCGTAAAGAATTAACCATGGAAAGTTATGAAAAAATGTTTACTGAAACCCTAGTAGAAGAAAAAACTTATGAGGATCCTACTCCTTTTAGTATTAAAAAATTAGCTGGAGGCATTCGTTATTATCAAGACTAAATTTTTTTCAACTCACTAAAAAAGTTGGAGCAGGTTCAGCTGAAAATGACGAAAACCATTGTTAAATTTTTCAACCAAAAAGTTTAGCAGCTCTTTACGTAAAAAAATAAACCTAGGACTCACTTTGAGATTATTTTTCAGTGAGTCCTGGGTTTTTAATTTTTATCCTTTTCTTTAAGATAAATCACTTTATTAGGGAAAGAAAAAAAAGCGTGGTATACTAATTAAGGAATTTCGTTATCAGCGCACGCGTTGCCTTTTGTAATATTTTTGAAAGGAGAATGACTATGACATTCTATAACACACAATTAACATACCGAGTTGTCTTTGATATGGAAAATAATTTATTCATTGCTTATGATAAATTTAACAGTAACGAAGCAACTGGTACCACTATTGAACAAGCAGTCCAAGCATTGAAAAAAATTGCCTAAGGAGTGACACTTTCTCATGAGTGGTTGCAAAAATTAAAAGACACTACTGAACTTAATATCAGTGGTGTCTTTTTTGTTATCCATTTTTTTATTTTACACTGTCTTCCTCATAAAATGGTTGGACCACAAACCATTTTTCTCTTTTTCCTAAAGTAACATAGCGTAAATCTTCCCAATGAATCCATTGTTGGCCTAGTTTTACTTTTTCTAAAGTGGTTTCTCCTAAAAAATCTCCTTCTTGCAAAGGAAAATATCTTAAAAATTCATCTTTTTCTTCTGTTTGAAATAAAACAGGTACATGGGTTAAAAAAGCCTGTTGTAAGACGTGTTCAATTTCTTCTAGGGTCATTTTTTCATAGACAATATTTTCTTTCATGGCTTCTTTATGATTTTCAATAATTCCTTTTGTCAGTTCATCCATGGCATAAGCTGTCATCCATTTCATCATTCCTCGGTCATGGTAGCTGTT
>CAMJVA010000150.1 GCA_946409145.1 uncultured Enterococcus sp.
TAAAATCAATACTCATGGCATTTTGTCGCATTTTGTCTAAAACGTCTCCTTTTTCCCAAACAACAGACATTCCCATGTTTAAGGCATACATTAAGCCTTCACCGTCAAAAACATTAAAAGAAAAGCCACTGGCATTTTCATTAAAATTATTATAAGGAATAACTGTATCTTTTAATCCTCCTACCGCATGGACAATAGGCAAGGTGCCATAATGCATAGCGACCATTTGGGATAAGCCACAAGGTTCAAATGAAGAAGGCATTAAAAATAAATCACATGCCCCATAAATTAATTGCCCTAAAGCAACATCAAAATCCAAAATAGCTCGAAATTTGTCGGGATATTTACTAGCGTAATAAGAAAATCCTTCTTCAATTTCTTTCATCCCCGTCCCTAAAAGAACGACTTGAACGTCATTTTGCAAAATTTCTTCCAAACGTTCTAAAACTAGATGAAAACCTTTTTGATAAGTTAAACGAGAAACCATGCCAATTAAGGGCACATTTTCATCTTCCATTAAGCCACATTTTTTTTGCAATAAGCCTTTTAATTCTTTTTTTCCTCTTAAGTCATCTTTAGAATAATGGACAGGTAAATAAGGATCTGTTTCTGGGTTATTGATACTGTAGTCAATGCCATTTAAAATACCAGAAAGTTTATAGCTGTTGTCTCTTAACACACTATCTAACCCTTCACCAAATTCTGGAGTTTGGATTTCTAAAGCATAACTTGGGGAGACAGTATTCACTTTATCGGCAAAAATAATGCCACCTTTTAGAAAGTTTAAGGCATCATTAAGACGTAACGCGCCATTGGTATAAAAAGTATCATCCATGCCAAAAAGTTCTCTTAAGACATGAGGGTCCATGGCTCCTTGAAAAGCAATATTATGAATGGTTAAAACTGTTTTAATTTTTTCGTAAGCCTTCACCCAAGAAAATTTTTCTTTTAGCAAAAAGGGAATCATGGCTGTATGAAAATCATTCACGTGTAAAATATCTGGAATAAAGGCTAATTTTTCCATTAACTGAACCACTGCTAAGGAGAAAAATGCCCAACGTTCCCCATCATCGTAATAACCGTATAAATTATCCCGATCAAAGTAATAATCATTTTCTAAAAAGTAATAGAGCACTCCATCTTTTTTTAAAGATTTCACCCCTACATACTGATGGCGCCAGGAAACATCTACATAATCGTAAAATTCCTCTTTGAGTGCAGCTAAATAAACCCCTGGCATTTTTTTATACATTGGCAAAATAACGGCTACATCATGGCCATTTTTGGCTAATTCTTTAGGCAGTGCTCCAGCTACATCCCCTAAACCTCCTGTTTTAAAAAAGGGAGCGCATTCTGCTGCTGTAAATAAAATTTTCATTGTCTACCCCTTAATAATGTCTTCTGTAATACGTGCGCCTTTTTCAATAACCACTGGATTTTCTTTAGTCCCTTTAATTGTAATATTGGCATCAACTAATACATTTTTATCTAAAATGGCATATTCAATTCTTGTATTTTCTAAAATTTTACAACTAGACATAACAATTGAATCTTTAACCACAGAGCCTTCCATAATATTCACTAAGCGACCAATTAAAGAATTTTCAACTTCTCCTTCTATGACACATCCTGTGGCAAATTGGGAATTTTTCACCTGACAATCCGGAGAGTAATAAGTTGGCACTTCATTTTTGATTTTAGTGTAAATTTTTTGATTACTATATAAAAGGGCTGAAAATTTCACCGGATCCAGCATATCCATATTGGCGTCATAGTATGCTTTAATGGAAGAAATATTACTTAAATATCCGGTATATTCATAGCCAGTACTGTTTAAGTCAGCTAATTCTGCTTTTAAAATATTGGATAAAGAAGCATTTTTTCCTTCTTTTTGGGCTTTTTCTAAATAGTCAACAAGCCAGTTCGTTTCGGCGATAAAAATATCCATGCATAAATTTTCTTTTTCTTGAGTAGTTTTCCCAGAAAAAATATCCGCTTGGGCTATTTTATTTCCCTCAGTAAAAGTAAGAACTGTATCATAGTCATCAATGATTTTAGGATCTACTTTTTTATAAACCACTGTTAAATTATTTTTTTGCTTTTCATGAATTCTTAAGACACTTCTTAAATTAACATTGGCTAACATTTTTGAGCCCATAATAACCGTGTAAGGAGAGGGTGTTTTTTTTAAAAAGTCAATCATAGAAGAAAAATAATCTTCTCCTCGTTGTCTTTTTTCTTCAAATTCTTGGAAAAAATAAAGAAAATAACGATTTTTTAAGGTGTCTAAATTCCACTCTTTCCCACTTCTAATATGGTCAAAAACAGATTGTGTTTCCCCTTCATTAAACACCATAAAGACAGAGTCAATTCCAGCATTGGCTACTGCTGATAAAGGAAAATCCATTAAGCGGTATTTACAATCAAAAGGAAGGGTTGCAATCGGTCTTTTATTCGTTAAAGGTTCTAAAGCCTCATAACGATGAACATTTCCTAAAATGGCACACATACGATTAGTCTTCATCTTTTTTCACTCCAATCACTTCTTGATTGCCCACAACAGCAATCTCTTCTTCTCCAATCACTACAGCATTATCACCAATAATAGCATTTTCCCCTACAATGGCTTTTTTAATAGTGACATTTTTTCCAATGGTTACCCCTGGCATAATAAAACTATCCTCTACTACGCTGCCTTCTTTCACTTGGACTTCAGAAGATAAAATCGAGTGCTTAATTTTTCCCGCCACATAACAACCATCATTGACTAAAGAGTCGTTCACTTGGGCCGTTTCTGTTAAAAAGTGCGGTGGAGTAATCCAGTTTTTTGAATAAATGCGCCAAGAACGGTCAGAAATATCTAATTCATTATCCAGTTCAATAAATTCCATATTGGCTTCCCATAAAGAATCAATGGTTCCCACATCTTTCCAGTATCCATTGAAACGATAGGCAAAAACATTTTCGCCACTTTCTAAATAAGCTGGAATCACATGTTTACCAAAATCTAGCATTTCATCATCTTTTGAATAAGAATTCACTAAAAGATTTCTTAAACGTCCCCAGTTGAAAATATAAATTCCCATGGAGGCTAAATTATTTTTTGGTTCTTCAGGTTTTTCTTCAAATTCAATAATGCGATCATTTTCATCTGTATTCATAATTCCAAAACGACTAGCTTCGTCCATGGGTACTTCAATGACAGCCACAGTTAAAGATGCATTATTTTCTTCATGGGCTTCTAGCATAAGGTCATAATCCATTTTATAAATATGATCCCCAGATAAAACTAAAACATATTGCGGGTCCATTTGATCAATGTAAGCAATATTTTGATAAATAGCATGGGCTGTGCCTTCAAACCACTTTCCACCTTCTGAAGAAGAATAAGGTTGTAAAATAGTTACTCCAGAATTAATCCCATCAATCCCCCAAGAAGCCCCGTTACCAATGTGTGCATTTAAGGCTAAAGGTTGATACTGAGTGACCACCCCAACGTTTCTAATATTAGAGTTGGCGCAATTACTTAAGGTAAAATCAATAATCCGATAACGCCCTCCAAAAGGTACCGCTGGTTTAGCTATATCTTTGGTTAGTTTTCCAAGGCGCGTCCCTTGGCCTCCTGCGAGGATCATAGCAAGCATTTTTGTTTTCATAAACTTAGGGAAATTTCCCTATTCCTCCTTTCAATTTTTCCTTTATTTTGTTTTTCGTGAAATCTTTTTCGGTTTTAAATACACTGCACCAAAAGCGGGAACTAAAAGTTCAATGGTATTATCATAATTTTTAAATGCTTTTTTCTTCGTGGAAAGAAGAGGATTCCCAAGAGTGAAGGTGCCCCCATATTCTTTCATTTCAGAATTCAGAATTTCTTCGTATTCCCCTTCATAAGGCACACCAATTTTAAAATGTTGTCTTTCAACAGGAGTAAAATTAAAAATACCAATAATCGTTTCTTTTTTCGTTTTTCCCTTTCGCATAAAAGTTAAAACAGATTCTTCAGCATTATCTGCATCAATAATTTCAAGTCCTAA
>CAMJVA010000151.1 GCA_946409145.1 uncultured Enterococcus sp.
TTTAGTTCATTTTGTATGACTCAGCTTTATTGAAAATAACTTTTTAAAGACGTTTTAAGATTTTTCAGGGAAAAATTTAATTTTTAAAATAGTTATCTAGTTCTTCTTTTATTTCTCCTACGCGTTTTTCCAAGAATAAAATAGTAGGAATTTTAATTTCGGGAATTTTTTCCTTATTTAATACAGGGGGAAAAGGAGTAGGAATCACTAAAGCATCTATTGATTTTTCCTTTAAAGCTTCCTCCCAGTGGAAGGTAATGTCATAGTCTCCTTTAAGTTCTTCTCTTAAAGCATTTTCTAAATCCTTTGTAGTTGGAAGACCATTTAAATAGGACACCTGCATCAACTGATTGGTGTATAAAACAAAAGCAATTTTTTTCATCATCCATTCTCCTTTTAATATATATTTTGTATCTTACCCCCCCATTGTAAGCGTATTTATTTTTTGTACAAGGGAATCTTGTGTTGTTCTATCTTATTCATTGATGATGAAAGTGTTCCTTTTTTATTGAGGAAAGAGTATATGGGAACATTTTTTTCCATATACTGAAGACATGATTACTTTTAAAGAAAATGGGAATCGTTTTTCAAAAATAAATCACTTGAATTTTTTTAAATTTTTAGTTAGTATTAGTATAAATTTTAATATTACTTGCGGTGAAATGGAAAAAGTATCTTATAACATTTTTAGCGACTTTGGGACAGTGAAAGCCAAGGAATGAAGTAAGAGAAATAGGCCCCATGGAGCAAGGTGAAAAAAGCTGCTAGAAGAAATTCTAGAAGTAAGGTGGAACCGCGTGTTATACGTCCTTACGTCACTTGTGACGTAGGGACTTTTTTTATTGTCACTGAAAGTTAAAAAAGGAGCGTCTTATGGATAAAAAATTAACTGTTCAAGAAATGATTTTAACTTTACAAAAATTTTGGTCACAAAATGGTTGTATGCTCATGCAAGCTTACGATACTGAAAAAGGTGCTGGAACCATGAGTCCCTATACTTTTTTACGAGCCATTGGACCTGAACCATGGAAAGCGGCTTATGTGGAACCTTCAAGACGACCAGCAGATGGACGTTATGGGGAAAATCCTAATCGACTTTATCAACATCATCAATTCCAAGTAGTCATGAAACCTTCTCCTGAAAATGTCCAAGAACTTTATTTAGAAAGTTTACGTCTTTTGGGTATTGATCCTTTGGAACATGATATTCGTTTTGTTGAAGATAACTGGGAAAATCCTTCCATGGGGTGTGCTGGACTTGGTTGGGAAGTGTGGCTTGATGGAATGGAAATTACGCAATTTACTTATTTCCAACAAGTAGGAGGACTTCCTTGTTTCCCAGTCACTTCTGAAATTACTTACGGAATCGAACGTTTAGCTTCTTATATTCAAGAAGTGCAAAGTGTTTATGATTTAGAATGGTCTAAGGGAGTTAAATACGGAGAAATTTTCCAACAACCTGAATTTGAACATTCAAAATATTCCTTTGAAATTTCTGATCAAGAAATGCTTTTAAGACATTTTGATGAGTTTGAAAAAGAAGCCAAACGCTGTTTAAGTGAAAATCTGGTGCATCCTGCCTATGATTATATTTTAAAATGTTCTCACACCTTTAATTTGTTAGATGCTAGAGGAGCTGTTTCTGTAACAGAAAGAGCTGGTTTTCTAGCAAGAATTCGAAACATGGCTAAAGACGTGGCGAAAATTTTTGTAGCAGAAAGAGAACGTTTAGGTTTTCCTTTATTAAATCATGACAAGGAGGAAAATAATCATGAGTAATTTTTTATTAGAAGTGGGTCTTGAAGAGATGCCAGCTCATGTGGTGACCCCCACTATTCAACAATTAGAAGAAAAAACACGGAAATTTTTAGAAGAACAAAAGCTTGATTATGAAACCATTGAAACGTTTGCTACTCCAAGACGTTTAGCCATTCGTTTGTTAAACTTACCTGAAAAACAAGTTGATACAAAAGAAGAAGTGAAAGGTCCGGCTAAAAAAATTGCCTTAGATAGTGAGGGCAACTGGTCAAAAGCCGCTTTAGGTTTTGTTAAAGGTCAAAAAATGTCTGTGGAAGATATTTACTTTAAAGAACTTAAAGGAGTAGAGTACGTTCACGTTTTAAAAGAAAATCCTGGAAAAATGACTAAAGATATTTTGTTAGGATTAAAAGAAGTAGTAGAAAACTTAACTTTCCCTGTGACGATGCATTGGGCAGATCATGAATTTTCTTATATTCGTCCAGTTCACTGGATTGTGGCTTTACTAGATGAAGAAGTGTTACCAATGACTATTTTTGATATTCCAGCAGGCAAAACTTCTCGGGGACATCGTTTCTTAGGTAATGTGGCGACAATTAATAACCCTATTGAATATGAAGAAAAACTCAGTCAAGAATTTGTTATTGCTTCTTCCAAACGTCGGGAAGAAATGATTTTAGAACAAATTGCTAAATTCGCCGAAGAAAATAATTGGCAAATTCCAGTAGATGAAAATCTTTTAGAAGAAGTGGTTCAATTAGTAGAATATCCAACTGTTTTTGTGGGAAATTTTGCTGAGAAATATTTGACTGTACCAAAAGAAGTTTTAGTAACGTCTATGAAAGAGCATCAACGTTATTTTGAAGTGTTAGATGAAAAAAATAATTTATTACCTCACTTTGTTTCTGTCCGTAACGGAGATTTAGTAAAAATTGAAAATGTGATTAAAGGTAATGAAAAAGTTTTAACAGCACGTCTTGAAGATGCGGCCTTTTTCTATGAAGAAGATCAAAAATTAACCATTGCACAATGTGTGGAAAAATTAAAACACGTGACTTTCCATGAAAAAATTGGGTCCATGTATGAAAAAATGCAACGGACTGGTGTGTTAGGAAAAATTATTGGTAATCAAGTTGGGTTAAGTGAAACAGAATTAGCTGAATTAAAACGAGCTAGTGGCATTTATAAATTTGATTTAGTCACAGGCATGGTGGGAGAATTCCCAGAACTTCAAGGAATTATGGGAGAAAAATATGCTCTATTACAAGGGGAAGAAAAAGCTGTAGCTACAGCGATTCGGGAACATTATTTACCAAATAGTGCTGAAGGAGTGTTACCAGAAACAAAAGTAGGGACAGTTCTTGCTTTAAGTGATAAATTAGATAGCCTTTTAACGTTCTTTAATGTGGGACTTGTTCCAAGTGGCTCCAATGATCCTTATGCTTTACGCCGCCAAGCTTATGGGGTATTGCGGATTTTAGAAAAAGAACAATGGTCTTTCCCATTGAAAAAAATTATTGGAAAAGCCATTGCGGCATTTAATGAAGATCCAGAAAAATTTGGTTTAAGATTTAATACAGAACAAAATCAATTAGAAAACTTTGTAAAAGGCCGTTTGCGTCAATTATTTACTGGTAGAGATGTGCGTTACGATGTAATTGATGCCATTTTATCCGGAGAACAAGGGGATTTAAGCAAAATGATTCAATCAGCAGAAATCTTTAAAAATCATTTAGCCGATAATGATTTTAAAGAAGTTGTAGAATCTTTAACACGGGTGATTAACCTAGGTAAAAAAGCCGAAGAATCAAAAGGAATAGTAGATGCAAGTTTATTTGAAAACGAAGCCGAAAAAGCTTTATTTGAAAAAGTAGCGGCCATTAAAGAAAAATTTGTCGCCCTGGATTTAAATGAAAAATACCTTGCTCTTGAAAGCTTACGTCCATTTATTGAAGAATATTTCAATGAAACTATGGTCATGGCAGATGATGAAAAAGTTCGTAACAATCGACTTTCTCAACTAAAACAAATTAAAGATTTAGCACTATCCATGGGAAGTTTTGATTTATTAAAAGTGAAATAAAAAAAGAGACGGAACAAATTTT
Source organism: uncultured Enterococcus sp. (assembly GCA_946409145.1). Lineage (GTDB taxonomy): Bacteria > Bacillota > Bacilli > Lactobacillales > Enterococcaceae > Enterococcus_J. Next base: position 3,864 of record CAMJVA010000151.1, read on the forward strand.
TTGAATTTGTTCCGTCTTTGTTTACATATTTTTATCAAAATGTCTTAAAGCAAAAT
>CAMJVA010000152.1 GCA_946409145.1 uncultured Enterococcus sp.
CTTTTTTCTATCTTGCATTTTAAAAAAATTTCCGCTATAGTAAGACGGATAATATCTAGGTAGAGTGTGAATGAAGGAGTGATTTCGTGCTACCATCAATATATAGTTTAACGAAAAATAATTTAGAACAATGGTTAGTAGAAAAAGGGGAAAAGAAATTCCGGGCTCAACAAATTTGGGAATGGCTTTATCAAAAAAAAGTCACTACTTTTTCTGAAATGACTAACTTAGCTAAAGGTCTCATTCAATTATTAGAAGAAAATTTTGTCATTAATCCTTTAAAATTAGTGTTAACTCAAGAAGCCAGCGATGGCACAGTGAAATATTTATTTGAGCTTGCTGATAAACAACTTATTGAAACAGTTTTAATGCATCAAGAGTATGGACAATCTGTTTGTGTTACTACGCAAGTAGGCTGTAATATTGGTTGTACTTTTTGCGCCTCTGGTTTATTGAAAAAAAATCGTGACTTAACCTCAGGAGAAATTGTCGCCCAAATTATGATGGTGGAAAGTTATTTTGCTCAAAAAGAACAAGGAGAACGAGTTTCTCATGTGGTAGTCATGGGGATTGGGGAACCTTTTGATAATTACAAAAATTTAGTAGACTTTTTGCACATTATTAACGATCCCAAAGGCTTAGCCATTGGGGCAAGACATATTACTGTTTCCACTAGTGGTCTGGCTCATAAAATTTTAGAATTTGCTGATTTAGATTTACAAGTGAATTTAGCTATTTCCCTTCATGCACCAAATAATGAAGTGAGAAGTAACATTATGCGCATTAATCGCACTTTCCCTATTGAAAAATTAATGAGTGCCGTGGATACTTATTTGGAAAAAACCAATCGTCGTATTACTTTTGAGTATATTATGTTAAAAGATGTAAATGATCAACTAGAACATGCGGATCAATTAGCTGAGCTTTTGAAAAATAAGAAAAAACTCGCTTATGTGAATTTAATTCCTTATAATCCTGTGAGTGAACATGATCAATATGCTAGAAGTTCCAAAAAAACAGTGATAGCTTTTTATGATCGCCTTAAACAAAAAGGAATTAATGTGGTTACTAGAAAAGAACATGGGACAGATATTGATGCGGCTTGTGGGCAATTACGCTCAAAACAAATGAAAAAACAATCCACTCCTGCTTAAGAAATTTTGAATTTTAAAAGAGAATTCTTTTTGAAAGTAATTTTTTTTGCTATACTTAACTCATTAAAGATAATAGGGGATAAACATGAAAAAAAGTGACTGGCTCTTTGTATTAGGCGTAGCTCTTTTATTTTTTGGCTTACGCGTTTTTGTTTTTTTCCCCGCAGCAGTGGATGGTCGGTCTATGGCCCCAACTTTAGCTACGGGAGATCAGGGAATTGTTTTGAAACATAAAACACCTGAACGATTTGATATTGTGACCTTAGATTCTCACGATGCAGAAGAAAAAATTTATATTAAACGGGTCATTGGTCTTCCTGGTGAAACCATTACTTATCAAAATGGCGAGTTAACTGTAAATGGTAAGAAATACGATGAACCTTATTTAGATCCTCAGTTAGTTTTTTCCACTGAAGGAGAAAGTTTAACGGGAGACTTTACGGTGACGGTTCCTGAAGATAGCTATTATGTTTTAGGAGATAATAGAGGCAATTCAAAAGATAGTCGGATTATTGGACCTATTAAAAAAACCGACATTGATGGGGTTTTTGTTTGGCGGTTCTGGCCTTTAAACAAATGGAAAACCTTTTAAAAAAGTAATAAGTTAGCAAGAATTATTCTTGCTGACTTATTTTTTTATAAAAAATAGCCTTACATCAAAGATGTAAGGCTAGAAAAGGGGGACCAGTTTAATTAACGAATCACGTTTTCTGTTTCTTTATCGAAGAAATGACCTTTTGAAATGTTGAAAGCAAGATCAATTTGGTCTCCTGGACGGTAGTAATTTCTAGCGTCAACTTTAGAGATAAATTCTGTTTCATCGATTTTTGAGTAAAGCATTGTTTCAGCACCTAAAAGTTCTGATACAACGATTTGAGAGTTAACGACTGCTTCAGGAGAAGCTTCAATAGCAACAGGTTCAGCATGAATATCTTCAGGACGAATACCAAAGACAAGTTCTTTACCTTCGTAACCTTTTTCAACTAAGACTTTATGTTTTCCTTCAGGTAATTTTAATTTCAAATCTTTACCGTTAGAAATGTAACCCTCTGAATCTAAAGTAACGTTGAAGAAGTTCATTGCAGGGGAACCAATGAAGCTAGCTACAAAGAGGTTGTTTGGAGTGTCATACACTTCTTTTGGAGAACCTACTTGTTGGATAACACCATTTGACATAATAACGATACGGTCGGCCATGGTCATAGCTTCTGTTTGGTCATGGGTTACGTAAATAGTTGTTGTTTCTAAACGACGGTGTAATTTTGCGATTTCAGCACGCATGGATACACGTAATTTAGCATCTAAGTTAGATAAAGGTTCATCCATTAAGAACACTTTAGCATCACGGACAATAGCACGACCTAAGGCAACCCGTTGACGTTGTCCACCAGATAAAGCAGCTGGTTTACGTTTTAAGTATTCAGTAAGACCTAAGATTTCAGCAGCATTTTCAACCCGTTGTTTAATATCAGCTTTGTCGTATTTACGTAGTTTTAAACCAAAAGCCATATTATCATAAACAGTCATATGTGGGTATAAAGCGTAGTTTTGGAATACCATGGCGATGTCCCGATCTTTAGGGGCAACATCGTTCATCATTTTATCCCCAATCCAAAGTTCACCTTCAGTGATATCTTCAAGACCAGCGATCATTCTTAAAGTAGTAGATTTACCACAACCAGAAGGTCCAACGAAAACGATAAATTCACGATCAGCAATATCCAAGTTAAAGTCATTTACAGAATAGAAGTCATTATTTTCATATTTTTTATAAATATGTTTTAATGCGATTTGTACCATAAGTTTCACTCACCTTTTCTTTTCATTTGATGAGTTAAGTATATTGAAAGCGGTAACTCTTTTCAATGGAATGTTGCACAAGAAAACGCTTTTTATTTTCGGCAATATGCCAAGTATTTTTTTTAATGTGGTAAAATAAGGAGAAATAGGAGGGATACTATGCAAATTGCTTTAATTGCCCATGATCGAAAAAAAGATTTAATTGTAAAATTAGCCACAGCTTATGAAGGTATTTTAAAAGAACATGAACTTTTTGCCACAGGAACTACTGGACAAAGAATTATGGAAGCGACTAATTTAAAGGTGCATCGTTTTAAATCCGGACCTCTAGGAGGAGACCAACAAATTGGTGCTTTAATTTCTGAAGACAAAATGGATTTAGTGATTTTTTTAAGAGATCCTTTAGCCGCTCAACCTCACGAACCAGATGTGAATGCGTTAATTCGTCTTTCTGATGTTTACGAAATTCCTTTAGCTACAAATATTGGCACAGCCGAGGTTTTAATTCGCGGCTTACAAGCAGGATTTGTGGATTTTAGAAATACTATTCATGAAGAAGATGCACCTCATCCAATTAATTTATAAAAAAAAGCCCCTAGAGGCTTTTTTTTTATTGATTAAATTGTGCTTCGTAAAGATGATAATAGGCACCTTTTTTCCCTAGTAAAGTATCATGATCTCCTTGTTCCACAATGGCTCCATGATCTAACACTAAAATTTTATCGGCATTTTTTATAGTGGACAGGCGGTGGGCAATAATAAAGCTAGTTTTTCCTAGCATCATTTGATTAAAGCCATCTTGAATTTGTAACTCTGTTAAGGTATCCACACTAGAAGTGGCTTCATCTAAAATAAGCATAGGAGGATTTTTTAACATCATGCGGGCAATGGTTAGAAGTTGCCGTTGCCCATTTGAAATAGTGAGACCACCTTGACCAATAATAGTTTGATATTTATCAGGCA